>VGZN01000009.1 GCA_016872635.1 Planctomycetota bacterium
CGGAGTTCGTTGATGGTTTCCATGGCGGGCATGTTGACACCCTTTTTGCTAGGTGCAGGACTTGCGTACTACTTGTACCACAACAGTGCGATGTTCCCTGAGCAGACCAGTTTATTCGAAGCGATGCTTTTTCTAGGGGCGTCGATGTGCATCACGGCGTTTCCGATGCTGGCGAGAATTATTCACTTTAAAGGCTTGACCGGGACGTTGATGGGGACAGTTGCTATTGGAGCAGGTGCGATCGACGATGCTGCTGCATGGTGCTTGTTAGCCATTGTCCTCGCCAGTTTCGACGACAACTTCGTGGGGGCATGGAAGAGCATCGGCGGAGGCGTTTTTTTTGTCGCTGTTGCCTATTTCGTGGTCGCACCCCTTTTGCGAAAAACCGAAGGTAAGCTGTTGACCAAACAAGGAGACTTGTCGGAATCGGGACTCGTGATTGGATTGCTATTCATGGCCCTTGGAGCATGGTTCACCGATCTCCTGCACCTCCACGCGGTTTTCGGAGCATTTGTGATGGGTACCGCGATGCCGCGAGGTGTGGTGAATCGGCAATTGATCGAGCGGATCCAGCCCTTGGCAGTTGCGCTTCTATTGCCTTTGTTCTTCACATTCTCAGGCCTGAATACCCAAATTGGGTTGCTGAACTCAGGATACCTTTGGCTGATTTGCCTTGCGGTGTTGCTCGTCGCTGTTCTCGGAAAGGGAGTTGCATGTTGGCTAGCAGCAAGGGCATCAGGATTGTCTCAGCGTGAGTCATTAGGAATCGGCTCGCTAATGAATGCGAGGGGGTTGATGGAGTTGATCATCATCAACATCGGTCTTCAACGCGGTATTATCTCCAAAGAGCTTTTTGCGACTTTGGTCATCATGGCAGTCATCACTACTCTAATGGCATCTCCCATTTTCGATTGGTTGGTTCCAAAGTCTGCGGATGCAGCGTCTGCAGACTAGACCAACCTCGTCTCCGCATTGAGTCGACCGATTTAATCGGAGTCCTACCTGAATAACGATCAATGCTGTTCAAAACAACAGGCCACGCACTTGCGAGGCCTGTTGTCTATCGAAATCCACTGAGTGTTTTCAGCCAGATTTTCTGTTTAGCTTAAAAACCAGTCATCGTTGGAGAAGGCATCATCGAGAGAGGTTTCCGAGGACTTTCTGCGTTTGGTTTCGTTCCCGATTTGGGAAAGGAACGCGCTAGCTGCGGATGATTCGTCGGAATTGTCGGTAGCCACAAGAGGACCATATGTACCGATCTCTTCTTCGAAGATTTCCTCCAAAGCAGCCGACTGACGGACTGCTTCGTTGCGTTCCACAGCTGCGATCACCAATTCCGGAGTCGGTGCTGCTTGGATACCCACCAAGTTGACGCTGCTACCTTCTCCTTCACCCGATCCACTGCCTCCTTGGGAATTGATGAAGTTGATCAGTTCCACCACATCGAGAGGCGATGCAAAACCATCACCGTTGACGTCGACATAATCAGGTGGTCCAGGCAACGTGCTCACTGGAATCGATGGTCCTTGGGAGTTGAGCAAGTTCACCAGAACCAGAACGTCGATCGGCGATACAAACGTATCGGCGTTGACGTCGAACTTGTTGTTCGGGTTTTGGAAGAGCGATGCCACTACTCGAACGGTCACGTCGGCGACGTTGCTCGAAAGCCCTTCATTATCCGATACCACGTACTGGAATGTTGCTACTCCAGTAAAGTTGGTCAGCGGCGTGTAAAGGATAGTTCCACCTGGTTGAACCACGGCGGTTCCCGAATCGGGCAGCGTAACAATGTTGACCGTGTTGCGATCGATGAATCCATCTGGATCGATGTCATTGAGGGTGACATTGATGCTGATCGGTTTGTTGCGTTCGGTAACGACGGCGTCGTTTGCAGCGATTGGCGCTGTATTGACGGTGATGCTGACCGTGGCTTCGTTCGACCACTTGCCCAATGAATCCTTCACGCGGTAGGTGAACGAGTCGGAACCGCGGAATCCTGAGTTCGGTACATAGCGAACACGACCGGTGGAAGTCGCGGTGGCGACACCGTTGACCGCCAGTCGACCGATCTCGATGGAGCCTTGGTCGAGCGGAGTGTCAAGGTCCGTGTCGTTTGCCAAAACGTTTAGCAGTTGGGATACGCCAAACGGTACTGTGAAGGAATCATTGACCGCCACAGGGGCATCGTTGAAGCCATCGACAGTGACGGTGACAGTCGCGTAGTTGCTCAATCGACCGGCAGCATCCTTCAGCCGATAGACAAAGGTATCGTTGATGGTTTGGCCATCGACGAGTGCACGAATGCGAGCCGAGCCTGTTGGATCGTAAACCAGAGCCCCGTTGGACACGAGGGAGACGGTAGCACCAAGATCAGACGTAGCCTGGAAGTTCGCAATGCTGAGCGAATCCCCTGGAAGGTCTGCATCGGTGTCATTGCTGATGACCCCTGGAGCGGGAACGTTGAGGATGAAGCGTTCATCCGCGCGGTATCGGTCATTGTTCGCGACCGGAGCATCATTTTCAGCCGTGATCGTGATCGTGAACGACTTGATCTTCGAGGTGTTGAGATTCGGCAGGGTGCTTGGCCCATTGTCCGTTGCAACCACCGAGATGATTGCAGATCCGGATGCATCTGGTGCTGGGGTGAACCGCAACACGCCATTCGCATCGATCGTCGGTTGTGTGGAGAACAAATTCTTCTTGTCCGCCGTCGTCGCAATCGTCACTGTTTGCGATGCTTCGTCGAGCGCGGTTGGAGGGACCGAGTTCATTCCTTCGGCAGGTACGATATCGGCTAGAACTAAACCGGTGAACGCTCCGGAGTCTTCCGCAACCACAATGGAACGGCTGATGTTGAAATCCGGTGGGTCATTGACTGCAGCTACATTCAAGTTGAAGGTTGCAGGAGCTGAACTGTTGTTGTTGGGAGCTGGACTGTTCGGTCCACTGTCTACCGCTACGACAACCAGTTTCACAGCGCCATTCGCATCCTTTGCCAAGGTAAAGCTGAGCTGTCCCGTCGAGTCGATCTGCGGAAGAATCGCGAACATCGCACCGTTGTCAGTCGTTACCTTGAAGCTGACCGTTTGCGAGGCAAGCTCATCCGTTGCTGCTGGAGGGCCAGCAACAATATTGGTTGCCCACGGTGCCGAGTAAGGTGCCGAATCCTCCAGGACGGATACGTCTCCGCCCGGGGTGAACGATGGTGGGTCATTGATCGGACCGACGTTAATCGTAACGGTACCAGTCGCGCTTTGCTCTCCTGGTTTGTAGGTGGCATCGTCGGTGACCACATAGCGAACGGTGTCTTGACCAACAAAGTTCAATGGTGGGATGTACTCGAAGCTGACCAAGGCCGTACCACTGAAAATCGGAACTACGGTACCACCGGCGGCGGTAAGTTGCTCGATATTCGTCACGCGAACTTTCTGACCTTCGGCCACTTCATCCGCAGGACCTGGTAAATCGCCTGCCAAAACATCGCTTGTCTGAATCGTTGTCTTCGTGTCTTCGAAGGCCGAAGTCAAGTAAGCGTCTGGAATTGGCGGATCGTTGACCGGGTTGATATTCACCATGAACGTTTTGGGAACGGACACGTTAGTATTCGGTGGTGGACCTGATAGTCCATTGTCCCGCAACGTCACCACGACCCGTGTATCCAACCCAGTATTTCGGTTCACGTCTTTGGCCGTTTGATAAATCAACGTGCCGTCGACGAGCAAGCTAGGCTGCACGGTGAAAGCGGTTGGGTCTACTGCGACAACATCGAACGCGAGTTCTTGTGTGGATTCATCATCCGCTGTTGCTGGGCCTGGTCGGATCGAAGTTGCAAACCCAGTGATCGAAACGACACCCTGGTCTTCATCCGACGTGATCGATGCCGGGATCGTGAACTGTGGTGCATCGTTGACCGGACGAATGACGATCGTGAATGTCTCATTCGCACCGATGTTATCGTTCGGGAATGGACCAGGGCGACCGTCATCCTCGAGTCGAACAATCAGCACCGCTGTTCCATTTTGATCAGGTGCCGTGACGAACGACAGATCACCCGTCGTCCCATTGATGCTTGGTTGGACACTGAACAAGTTCGGATTCGATGAGAATGTAACTCGGAAGTTCAGCTTCTGGTTGATTTCATCAAGTGCGGTCGATGGACCAGGTTTGATGTTCGTAGCAAAGGCTGGGAAAACCGTAGGAGTCTTCCCAGTAACTTGCTCGTTATCCTCAAATACCGACACCGACTTGACCGGGATGTTGTACAGCGGTTCATCGTTGATATCGGCAGCAATGACGGTCAGTACCTTCTCCGTCGTGTTCGAGTTCGGTGGCGGGGCTCCCACGCCATCATCGGTAGCAATCAGTCGGATGCGGAGATCCTTGAACAAGCTATTCACATCTGGAGCGAGCTGGAATGTCAGGTCGCCCGTGCCGGTAACTAGCGGTTGCACCGCGAAGGCGCTCGGGTCCATCGCGACGGCGACAATCGTGGTCGTTTGAGTGACTTCGTCCGTCGCAGTCAATGGTCCAGGTCCCAAATTCATGATGAAGTTAGTCAGGGTTTGGAAGCCTGCATCCTCACGCAAATTGAAAGTGGTAGAGGCCATGTCGAAGATCGGTGCATCGTTGATTTCAGCAACGCGGATCGTGATGGTCTGAGTGGTTGACCGGTTCACATTCGGAAGGGTCGATGAACCACTGTCGACAGCATTTACGGTCACGAGGATATCGCCCGAGTTGAGTCGATTGATATCAGGTGCCAAATCATACGTGAGCACTCCAGTCGGAGAGATCTTTGGCTGTCCGGCAGTTCCGTTGAAACGAGTCGGATCGACTGCCGTCACGTCGAAGGTAATCGTCTGACCAACAACACCCGGAACGAGTCCCAATTCATCCGTTGCCGTCGGTGGACCTGCGACGATATTAGTCACAAACTCGCTCAGCGGTGAAACCTCTAAGTCTTCTTGGATCTGGATCAACGGATTGGGGATCGTGAACAGTGGAGCATCGTTCACCTCGGTCACCATCAATGTAATCGTTGACGTCGCCGAAGAATTAATATCTGGAATACCTGGTCGTGATCCGGGCGCACTGCCGCTATCGACCGCTGTGACCTTGACCAAAATCGGTCCCGAGTTGAGTTGGTTTACATCGGGAGCCAGATCGTAGGTTAGTACTCCGGTTGAAGAAATCTTTGGTTGGCCAGCCGCGCCGTTGAAACGAGTCGGATCAACTGCTTCAACGATGAACGAGACAGTCTGACCCGTAACGCCAGTCACTAAGCCCAATTCATCGACGGCTGTGTTTGGTCCAGCTTGAATGTTGGTAATAAATCCGCTTTGAGGCGAAACTTCCAAATCCTCGAGGATCGAGACGACAGGGTTAGGAATAGTGAATTGAGGCGCGTCGTTAACGTCTTGGACGAAAATCGTGAACGACTGCGTTATCGACTTATTGTTGTCAGGAACACCTGGACGACTTCCAGCGGTGAAACCGCTGTCGAATGCTGTCACTGTCACAACAATCGGACCGCTGTTGAGCAAATTCACGTCCGGTGCTAAGTCATACGTTAGGACACCGGTAGAGGAAATCTTGGGTTGCCCCTCAGGTCCATTGAAGCGTGTTGGATCTAAAGCGACCACCGTGAAGGTAACGGTTTGGCTCGCTTCATCGGTCGCCGACGCTGGCCCGGGGACGATGTTGGTTACAAAACCATTTACCGGCGAGTTTTCCAAGTCTTCTTGAACGTTGATCACAGGACTCGGGATCGTGAACTCAGGTGGATCGTTAACGTCTTGGACGAGCAACGTGAAGGTCTTAGTGATCGACCGATTCACATCGGGGATGCCAGCGCGGTCACCGGCGGCGGGTCCGCTGTCGACGGCGGTTACTCGGACCAGGATCGGTCCTGAGTTCAATTGGTTTACATCGGGAGCCAAGTCATATGTCAAAACACCCGCCGGCGAGATCTTGGGTTGCCCGGCAGAACCGTTGAACTTGGTTGGGTCCAACGCAACGACTTCAAACGAGACGGTTTGGCCGGGAGTTGGAGGATTGAGCCCGAGTTCATCGGTTGCGGTCGGCGGACCAGCGACAATGTTGGTGAGGAACCCGTTGATGGGCGAATTCTCTAGATCTTCGTTGATCGAGATGACAGGACTTGGGATGTCAAACAATGGCGCGTCGTTGACTTCGGTGGTCACGATCGTGAAGTACTTCGGCGCGGACAGATTCACGTCAGGACGAGGTGGTCGCGTACCTGCCGCTGGTCCGTTGTCCTGTGCGATGACTTCCACCACGATATTCCCCGAGTTGAGGAAATTGACGTCTGTGTTGAGGGTATACGTCAAAGTTCCGTCTGGAGCGATCTTCGGTTGTCCGGCGGCGGTGAATCGCGATGGATCCAAAGCGCGTACCAGGAAATCAACGGTTTGACCGGTCACTCCTGGGACACTACCGAGTTCATCGAGTGCCGTAGATTTGGCAGGGAAAATCAAATTTAGGAAATCAGGTGCTACCACCGATGCATCCTCGAGCGGCGTTTGTACCGGACGCGGAATGTTGAAGACCGGTGCATCGTTCACATCGTTGATGTTGATCGTCAATGTGCTGTAAACAAGTTTTGGCGGGGTATCGTCTTGGCCAGGGCTCTTCGGCGCGTCATCTCCACCTGCGACACCTGAATCCTGAATCAAAATCTTCACGAGCACAGCGCCGGCGATGAGATTGTTGTAGTCGGTCGGTGGGGTGTAGGTGATGACGTTGTTAACGAGAGTGAGCGTCTCACCCAGTCCACGGTCAACGACCAGTTGCGCATCGATGATGGTCAGCTTTTGACCTGACTCATTGGTGTCGTACAGATCGCCGTCGGTATTCGCAGGGCGATCTGGTTGCGTCCGGTCATTCTCCGTAAAGTCCGCACCATTCCAGGATGTGACAGTGTCTTCCAAAATGGTGACAACATCGTCTTTCGCGACCGGTGCATCGTTGACCGGCGTGACGTTGATTGTGACCGTGGTCGGCACATTCGCAGTCATCCGCGGGTCAGTGACGAGGTAGATGAACGTATCGGTGCCGAAGAAGTCTTGCTTCGGCATGTACTCGAACGAACCGTCTGCGTTGATCGTTAAGTAACCATGCTGTGGTCCCAGGACAGGTTGTACGCCAGGCTTGCTCAGGTCCGAATCGAAGACGCGGATGGTTTGCCCATCTGGGTCGACATCGTTGGTGAGTACACCTGCTGCAGCGACGACGAGTTTGTTGTCTTCGGCGATGGTGTAGTTGTCGTTCGTGCCAGTGGGTGGTTCCCCGCTGATTACTTCGATGAGATGATCTTCGACTTCACCACCGATCGCGAGACCATAGGTGAATGCACCACCCGTTGTGCTCAAGCGGAACCGCGAAGTGGTAAATCCGATTGCCGCACTGGCAGGTGTCGAGACGAAGAAGGTATTGGTACCTGCAAAGACTGGTTCGCTGGTGAGGATTTTCTCTCCAGCGTCTTCGAAGTCGTTGTCTTGATTCCAGTCGATCCACGCATCGACAAAGCCTGCAGCCGACGCGGTGATGCTGATCGGTGTTGCGAGGGCCTTCGAGTTGAACCAGCTATTGAATTGCACACCGTCTTCATCGTCGGCAGCAAGATTGAACGAGGTGCCTGAAACCGTTACGGTCGGGAGCCGTAGACGGTTGTCGGAAATCGCCGAGTTGATGGCTGAGACCAATGCATTGGCAAGATCGGATGCCGTCGCAGTCGCGAGATTCACGCGTACTGCCACATTTCCAGCAGCTAGAGAAACCACAGGTGCTGATGGATTTGTATCGATGATTTGGAATGTAACCGTATTGCCCGATCCATCGCTAATCGACATCGTGGAGCCCGCAGTGAGTCCCGTTAGATCAGCATTCACGGACAGGCCGAGACTTCCGTTAAGAGCTCGTTGGACAAATCCACCCGACGCCGAGACATCAAAGAGGTGTCCGGCAGATCCGCCTAGGGAGACCACATTTCCAGTAACCGATGCATGGATGCCGGTGATGCTGCCATCGAGGATTGCTGCTAAGATTACGGACTGCAATCGTACAGCAACGTCATCGGCTGTAACAGCGCCGGTAAGATCGACGCCGCGGGCCGCAGGATCAATGGTAGCACCACCGCTGGTGAACTCGAACGCGACCGACTTCGCGGCCGTATCGGAAATCGTTATCGACTTGCCAATCATTCCTGCATTGAATGGGCTGGTGGTCAATAGAGCAGGGCCGTTCTTCGCAATGCTTAGGTAATTGGCGAGAGTTCCAAGCGAGATTCCGGAGTCAAAATCGTCGCCGTCGGCCGCTGCAGAAACTTGGCCATCGATCTCGCCATCAGCGAGCGCACCGAGGACTAACAACGCTGCATCGTCTGGATAAAGTCCATGGCGTACGCCGTTGCTTGCCAAAAGCGTGTTGCTTCCTGCACCGGTCCCAGATCGCTCGAGGGCATCCCCGTAGTCGACGGCGACTTCGGGCATAAGGATCGTGAACTGAGTTAACGCGTTGGCGCGATTCGCTTGCAGTGGATTTGCTGCAAGATCCACGATCGGAGTCAGGCTCAGCGAGGTGACCCCGGAAACCGAAGTTACTCCTTCGATAAAGACCAGTCCGCCAGCGAGCGAGTTGGCTTTGACGCCGGAACCAACTTGGTTGAGCGCCTTGGTCAGGGCGGTTGCCATCGCAAATGCATCGAAGCTTGCAATCGGAACAAATCGCACCGGTGTGTTACCAGCAGCGACTCCAGGGGTGCCGCTCAAGGTCAGCGAGGAACCTGCAACACTGATGACATCGCCGGCATTTCCACCTACCGAAACACGACCACCAGAGATGGCTTGTACGGGGAATCCATTCTGCTTCACAAACGGATTTAGAGCCGATGCAATCTTGGTCGCGAGCGTTGCAGCGGTGTCGGTTGCGGTGAAGCCAATTACTTGACTGCCGTAAGTAGTCTTGCCGTCCGAATCGAATTCGAAGCGTACGGTGTTTCCACCCGCAGGAGTGTAAGTAAAGAATTGCCCGTCCGAAACGCCCGAGGTAGGTACAGTGATGGTATATCCGCTGTCGAGTTCGAGAGTCTTCGTGCCGCCTCCTGGAAGAGTAACGGTGAACTTATCCCCATCCGAACGCGATGCAGCGTTGTCAGGAGCAATGATACGAAGCGTCGACTTGTTGATCAGCGTCAATTCATAGACGCTATCCTGACGCCAGAATCCTGCCAGTGGTGTCAATCGAATGGTTCGACTGTTGTAGCTGTACCCGAAAACGTAATCGACTCCAGGCGAAAGCATGCGACCATTTTCGGTCAACACAAGATTGTCTTTGTTGATCGATAATGGATCCGGACCCGTGCCTTGGCGTTCGTCGAGGAGGATTTCGAAGAAATCGAAGTTTCCAGTTCGAACATGAACGTAGGTGCTAGACGGGTCCATATCGATGCCATTGGCATCGTTATCGAGGGGACGCTGTAGCGTTGCTATAGGTCCGATCTGGTCCACTCGATCGAGAGCTCCGCGGTCGATGAAGACGTTGGTTCCCAACCCCGGAGGGGAATTGACGTTAGGATCGTCGCTTCGTCGCAGACCGCTTGCGTCAAATTCCGGTGCAAGGATAGGACTGGTTGGCAATCCCAAGGGCGATTTGACCGTTTCCAAGGAGGATCGGTTTTCCAGCGAGGAGAGGGACGAGTCGATCGCTTGAGAGAGTGGAGCGAGATAGAACCGACCCAAGGTTGGGTTCAAGAAGAGGGGGTCCGACGCGTTGAGAGGAATTCGGAACGATTCCGAGATACCTCCTGGAGTCACGTTCGTACCGTTTTGCTTGTAAAGGTTTCCTCCGAGCACCACATTCTCTGTATTACCTCCGGTGACGGAGACACCGATATTGGAGTTGGCGAAAATGTTGTTGAGGACGGTCGGCGTAGCGCCGTCTTCGATACTCAATCCGGTACCGTTACCGGCGCCATAGATTGTGTTGTTGACAATGCGAGCCACCGAAAGAGTTGCTTGGCCGACCGGTGATGAAACATCTCCACTGACCGTGATCCCCCCATTGGTATTCGACGAAAGGACGTTGTTTATCAGGACGACGCCTGGGGCAACGTTCGAGGTGTTCAGGGTGACCAAATTACGAACCGCACCCGGGTAAGGACGATCGCCCGGACGAAGAGTGGCACTGTTGCCACCAAATCGCGTTGCAGCATAATTGCGTGCAGCGGCGTCGACGCGGATACCGACATTCTGCGAGTTGGATACAACGGCCGACGAGATCAACAGTTGGCCTTGATCGCGATTAATATTCGCATCGCCGAGATCCTCACCCCACTTGGTGTCTTGACCAAAACGTTGGAGAGTTAGGGGTATACCTGCAGGGAAATTCGTACTTCCGAGCGCATCGACAGCGACATTGCCATTGATTTGGATGATTTGGGATCGAGCACCAGTTGTCGTCGTAGCCCCTGGCATATCCCCGCCATTCTCAGCAGAGATGTTTAGGAGCCCTTGAGCGTTCGCATCGTTGATCGCATCGCGGATGGCACGCGCAATCGTGACTGACGAATCGTTGGGTGAAACAGCGATTGGAATAAATCCAGGTGTCACGCCAACACGTCGATCGTTTGCGGAGGTGACAACATCGAACTCGAACGAAACCGTATTCACACCATCGCTGAGGGTGAACGAAGAACCGTCAGTGATGTTGCTGGCGTCTGGGGTATAGCTGTTTGGATCCAGCTTGCTCTGGAAGAAAGCACCATCTTGGATGGTTCCTGCCGCATTGAAGACCAACGCTGCGCCTTTGGTGAGGCGTTCGTTGGTGTCAAACGTGCGACCGAGTTGAGTAGGAGGCATGGGTAGATTTTCTAATCTCAAGTCACCGGACTTCTGTGATGTTCCATAGTCTGCGGCGACGCGGATTTCGAGTTGGTAGGTCCCGGTGGCAACTTCCTTTACCGGAGCGCCCATGGGTCCACCGTACTGTTCGTAGAATCGGGATGCGTTGAATGTTTGGCCTCCTGGATTTGAGGAGGTGTTCATCACCATTTCACCACGCTCGGCAAAACCGATAATGAAGTCATCTAGATAGATACCTGCAGGCACAACATTGGTAGCAGGCTTGTTACCGCTGGTCCTCTTGCCAGCTTCGGCCCAACGATCTCCTCCATCAACCGGTCCGAACTCATCACCCGATCGACGGCCAAAGAGTGTGAGGGGACCTGCGTCATCGACAGCAAATGCCGCGGATGAGCTGTGGAGGACAATCACGTTTCCGCGAACTGGGAATACGTCGATGTTGTTTTCCTGGCCTGCGACGTTGAGTGCGGAAGCCAATGCGACGCGAACAGCATCGCGAACCTCGATCGAATCCATTTCATTCGTAACAAGGACCGGCGTATTCGTTCCCTGGACGCCAGGCAGACCAATGATGATACTCTTGTCCGCACCGATGACGTCGTAGGTGGTCGGCAATGCAGGGGCTGCAAGTCGCACGCCATTCAATTCCGTCACGTTGAGGACGTTGGTGGTGCCCGTACTCGTGGCTACCGTGAACCCAGCTGCCTCGAGCACTGCACGGATCGAAGCCGCCAATACCGCAGGGGTATCGTTCGCAGTGAACGCAATGTTCGAAGGTCCCGCAGTATTGGTGAACGTAAACGTGTTGGCGCCGATCTTCAACTGATCGCCATCAACGATGCTTTGACCGCTCGGGACATTGAGCACCAGTCCGAGATCAAATTCGAACGTGGTTCCACCAATATCCATCGTGTTGCCATCCGCAATCCTTTCCCCTGGGACAGCTCCCAATTCAATACCTCCTCGAAGCGGATCTGCGGATCGGAAATCGCCAACCGTACTGAACTCAAACCGTAGTTTGATATCTCGTTTTCCGGCTAGAGGTCCAAGGTTAACGCGTGCTTGTCGCCACTGACCGTTATCAAATAACTCCTCAGAAACGCGGGTTCGTCCATAGGCATCCTCATTCCCCGTATTCGAGAAATCGTATTCGTCGGACCCAGGCCCCATTTCGGAAAATGTCGTGTTGGTGTTCGTGTTGGTGGTGGCGAGCAACACCCACTGTCCATCTTCACTGGTCCCATAAACGCGTACTGTGTCGAGAGCAGTGACGTTGTCGCCAAGTTCGCTTGCTGCATCATTATCCTGTGTGTTGGCCAGATAATTGAAGTAGAGCATCGGTTGATCGTCGGCAGAATAATTCCGTAGATCGATCAAATCGCTTTCCAGGGCACCCATCGCACCGCCAGGTGCTGCATAGGTGTTGTCCATGCCAAGGCCAGCGTAAATACCCGCCCAGTTACCCGACATACTATCTCCGTCATTGCCATCGCTATCGAACGCAAATCGGAGAGTACGGTTGCTATTGGTAGTGTCGCGAGACGAGTTGGGGGTCTCTGGTCGACCATGTCCTTGACCAGTTTGATCAAGTGACACGTGCCACATATTCACGTCCAACGATGAGAAATCGATCCCTGTGACGCCAGCGATACCATCGGCTCCCGTCGCCTGGGTAAAACTCCGACCAAACGGGAAAATTGGCTGAAGTGCACCGGTAGTATCGAAAGCATAGATTCGTCCGGTGGCCGTTACCCCGAACATCACATCCGCAAAAATGCCATCGGCAACGTTTCGTGGACCTGTTGTCAAGCCGGTGAAGTTGATGGGTTGGTTAGTGTTCGGATCACGTAGGGTTCCAACTGTATTACTGAGCGTGACCAACTCACCTTGGTTCGTCACGGCGAAGAATGTCCCAGCCACCGATGTTAAACCTGTGACGTCACCTAACGCCGAAAGAAAAGCGCCGCTAGCAAAAATCTGAGTCCCAGCACCTCCCAGGTTGGGGCCGTTGTCAGTCGTAGATCCATCGGGGTTCAACGCGTTGCCGTTGGTTGGATCTAGTCTGTAGAGAATATTTCTCCGGACATCTGGTTCTACGTCAGCGGGGGGGAAAGACGAAATTCGGCTGGCAACCCCCCAGAATGTTGCTGCTCCACCGTCGGAACTAATATCCGAGAACGAGAGTGCGTGGAAACGCATTCCGTCTCCGACCGTATCTCGCTGTTCGATGACGAGATTGGGGGGATTCGCATTGTCGAAATTTCCAACATACGTGATCAGTCCCGCACTCGGCGCCGAACCGCCTGCAGCCCCAACACCAGCATCGCCGATGTTAATCCCGAAAATCACGCTACCGCTAGCGTCATCACCACCGGTGGGTGTTCCTGCACCCCACGCTCCTCCAGATGGCGAAACGGCGATATCCGCAGCAGCGCGTCCGCCGTAATCGCTGCCAGAAGCTTCTCTGGCACCTGTCATAGCATTTGCGTAAAGCATTTGGGTAGCTGTACCCGCGAACAGAGTTACGTCCGACAGATTGAATGGAACGGCGTTTGGCAGCCCTAGCCCGCCTGCATTTGGCATGGTTGGCGACGTGGAAGCCAACGCGAATGAGGCTTGAACGGGATTTTGATTGCGCGAGGGTCTATCTTGAGGATCTGGATCGAATCGATCTTCGGAAATGACTCGTACCGAATCGAGTGGCTCGAAACGAACCGTGTTGGATCCGGGGAAACCGTTAGCAGTCGTGAACTGATCCATGTTCACATTCTGCAACGAGGCATTGGTGACCGCAACCGTGTAATCCCCTTGAGAAAGCTCGATGGGGCCTAGATACGCATCGCGCTTGCCTTGTGAACCACGGGTCAGATCGGTAAGGTCGGCACCCATATTGACTCGAGCTTGATCGTCTTGGATGTTCGAGTCGTTGGCCGTCGCCACCAACGTCAGTTGGCCACTTAAGGCTTCCCGTTTGAAAACCCATAGCTGGGTGTTGGGTCGACCTTGGCCATCGGCATAATCGATATCAAACGTCAACGCGATGTGATTGCTCGGAGTCGTACTAACTTGCTGGATCGCTTCGCGAGAGACCGAGAAATTGTACCAGTCGATATCGAGTCGCGAAGCCAAGTTTGCGGCGATTGATGTTCCGGCGCGGTCGTTGGTAACGATGTTGCCAAGATTGATCGCACTTTGATCCGAAGCATTGGTTTCGTTGGGATCGAGTTCACCTACCTCACCGACGAGCGGCGAGTGCATAGGGCCGCCTTGAACATCGATACCGATTTGCGCGTAACGAATATCCGCAAACCGAATCGCAGAACCAGCAACTTCTTGCTGCTGTTGCATGCGAAGTTGGACTTTGTAACCGCCCGTGGTGATCCCGTCGCGGACGAATGCAGGGGAGGTCAAACGGGCCGGATCGTCCTTGCCAGGTTCCTGTGATACGTTGCTGCTGCGAACGCGGAGATAGTAGTTGTTGAAGCTGCCTGCAACTCCAGGCAATACCACGCGGAAGCCAGCATCGAGTGGATTCACGCCGAGGAAGTCGACTTGTGCGCCAGGCTCATTGGCATTGGTGTTCGTCCAAGCGGACTGGTCCATGGGTAGGACTCGACCATCGGCGATGAAGGATGGATCCGAGAAGGTTGTTTTCGCGACCGACTCTGTGATGGAGTTATCGCTCAGAGCGATGATATGCCCGTTACCATCGACAAGCTCGATCACGGAATCCAACGATCCAGAAGTTTGATCGACGTCGATCCAAACCGTAGTTCCCGCGTTTGCCGAGAATCGGTAAACGTCCAGATCACGAGGCGAAGCGATCGAACCAGTTAACGTTACTCCCAAGCGGAGATTTTCATCCCCACCGTTCAGATTGCTTGCGAGTGAGCCTAAATCTTCGGCATCGGACGGAAAGTCGTTCGTGCCTTCGCTGATTTGGTCAGCTTCGCGTTCGTACCGGAAGTCAACATTCCGATCGTTGCTGAACGGGGTGAATGTAATTCCCTTCCAATCGCCAGCTACACCGCTCGATGGACCGTTGTTGTTGGTGTCGAGGAGCGAATTGCCTAGATAGTCAAAACCGGCACCGATCGAATCGTCTGCAAGGCTTGTAATAACCACAGGGAATCCAGGCTGACCGATGACTTGAACGGTACCACCGATCCGGTCCTTGATATCGAGCGGTCGGCCTTCGGCAGTGATCGATGCGCCGTTGCTGGCCTTGACGACCAAACTCTCATCCGCCTTGCTCACCAAGCGTAGACCACCGTAGGTGTGATAATCGGGAAGAACAAGATTGCTACGGAGCAAGTGAACAATGTCTGTATCGTCCCAAACCGATTCGGTCATCACGACCGCGCCGCGGACACGCATCCCGTTGAGAGAGTTTCCACCGAGTTGGTTGTTGTTGACCAACGGCCCGAAGTTGCCGATGCCGATGTTCTCACGTTGATTCTCTCCTACGGATCGACCCCAATCGCGCACAAAGGTAGTGTTGAGAGAGTTTGCGTCGACGCTAATTGCGGCGGTATCAGCTGAATTATTATTCTTAAATACGTTGTTGATGATTACCGGCTGGCTTCCAAGAACAAAAACGACTGCACCTTCATTGACACCTCGGGTATCTCGATTGGTCGCGCCCATATTGGTCGCACCGGATGCATTGGAATCAAAAACCGTGTTTGCGATGCGTGCCGACGACTGATGGACTTCGACCGCATTGAAGGAAGCGAAGCCGCCAGGGATTCGAGATTCACCGCCACCGAAGCTCACGATTGCGGAGTCGATGCTGAGTGTGCCTAAATGTCGGCTCACGATACCTGACCAATCACCCTTGGCTGGGGAGGTGCCTGCTCCATCGTTATTGGTATCCAGGGTACCTCCAGCGCCATATCGATCGTCGCGACGAGAGGTAAATACCACTGGCTTGGACTCGGTACCTTCGGCGATCAGCGTTGCCCCAATCCCAACCTCGATTCGGCCACCGAGCATCTTCGCAACGATACCTGGATCAACGACCAAGCTGGCATCTCGGCGTGCACGGTTGACGGACGCTTGTCCGATCGCCGTCTGCATACTTCCATTGAGGGTGATGTTGTTGTCGACAAACGAGGTGTCGTCGCGATTGAGAACTCCTGCTAATTGGAACGCGCCGCTTGCGTTGACTTGTCGCCAAATACGTCGTGAAACGTAGTCGCCCGTGGCAGCAGGAATATTATTGAGGCGGATCGCGGAGCCCGCGTTGACCAACACGGACTGCGAGGCACTTGGCAAGCTCTCTTGGCCAAAGCGATCCACGAAGGTGACGATGTAGTTGAGGGCAACAGCAGCGGTAAATCCAGTCCCAGACGTTGGTACCGTATTGTTGAGGGTCAGGAGGGAAGTATTCGGTGTTGCAACTTCGTTCGTTGCCCCTCCAGGAGTACCTTGGACGATGACGTTTTCACCGAAAACGATAGTGATTTCGGAATCATCGATGCGCCCTGGAACGGTAAGCTCCTTCAGTGGTTGTCCCGCAAGGGTCTCTGCACGCACGAAGAGGCCATTGATCGAGTTGTTGGTAACCGAGTTCGAGTAGATCTTTGGTCCAACACGGCTGTAATCCGGTACGAAAGCTCCCGCACTTTGGTAGCGTGGTTCTGTGAACTTTGTTTCCTCGAGCGCGTTTGGATCGACGCTCATCGCCGAATCCGCGCTATTCGAGATCTTATTGCCAATGATCAATGGGCGAGCTTCTGACATTTCGATCGGGCTGACAACCTTTGACTGCGCGCCAGTACCGACAACGCCACCGCCCCAACGAATATCTGCGTTGGAAATCGTATTCAGGAAGATACCTTCACGTTCTTTATCGGCCGACAGGAATTTACCACCCGCCATCAAGATACTGGTTCGGCCTTGGGTACGATCGATGTCATTACGGATTTCGATCCCGCCCCAATCTCCCTTTTGGGGACTCGTGATGAGAGGATTGGTATCGATCCCGAGGGACTGGTCGAAATAGCTCGTGAAGTAGACAGGTGTCGTAGGAGTTCCTAGAACTTGGATGGCAGCTCCGCTTCGATTGGTCGTGCTATCCACGCTGCCAACAAGAACGCGGCTTCCTCCAAATTTGAGGATGGCACCGGCATCGACCATCAAGGTAACACCGCGAGGAACATCAAGAGATGCACCGTCACGAAGCGTTCCAACCGAAGCTCCACCAAAACCGATTTCGTAAGCCGCATCGTCTGTTAGGGATGAGGTTCTCGTGTCACCGACGAGTCGGATGATATCTCCAGGAGCCGCGACCATGGTCGCTTCGGTAATTCGATTGAATGGCTTTGCTAGTGAGCCATCACGAGAAACTCCTGTAAAGGCCTTGTCCACAACGATCGTTCGAGGGCTCCCTGCTGGCAACCCTGCGGTCCCGACAGGCGATGCCGCTCGGAGCCAGAAATCGAAGTTTCCGCCCGCGATACCATCACCGTCTCCATCGAGGGCACTTCCTCGCGAATTGGAACCAGTCTTTTGCTCCACGATACTGCTGGCCGTGGTGCTCTTGAAATCGATCCGGAGATCGTAACGGCCTTGGCTCGTCGCACCGCTGCCAGTTCCACCGGTCAGTGGGTTGTTGTCTTGATTGCCGAACCCAGTCACCGACAAAAAGTATTCACCAGGTTGCAACTCTGTTGAGACAAACGAGTCATCGCTAAAGTAATTATCATTCGCGGCTACCGTGGTAAGTGTGCCATCGGTCTCCAATCGAAACAGAGTGAGATGGGTATCTGCACTGCTGGAATCATTGAGTCGTTCAGCAATCGTTTCTGCACGCAGGGAGCCCGTGGTTCCCGCTGCGACCACGAAACGGTACAAGTCCACATCCCGATTGTCGGGACGGTACATGTGTTGGCCGTGAATGACGTCATTCACACCAGGAAAAACCTGTTCGGTTGGGGGCGTCCCAATGCTGAGTCGCCCGTCGGAGCCCATGATGGTTCCATCGGGTAGGTCATAGGTATGCGAGTAACCCAAGAGGTGACCGATCTCGTGCATCGCCGTCGAGAAGAAATTCACCGTTCCAGGAAGATTCGATCCATTGCCAAAGGTGTTATCCCACGCTTCTGCGCCGTCCATGATGGCGAGTTCGCCACCGGCCAACCCGATCACATCGCCCGGGCCGCTTACTGGGCCGGTCGGACCTGCGTTGGGGTAGAGATCCCCAACGACGACCTTGTAAATACCGTCTCCATCCGTTGAAACGCCGGTGAACTCGACGGCATCCAAGCCAAGTTTCTGCGAGTAAAACTCGAAAATCTCCCGGACTCGCTGCTTTTGATCCGGGGTGATCGACGAGTAGACCGGTCGTCCTGCGGCGTCGAGCCCGTAAGGAACACCGTCCATAAAGGAGTACTGCAACTGAGTGATCTCTGGGTCTATATCAGGCCCACCAAGGTGCGATTCATCCTGGATGTCACGATGCCCAGGTTCGAAATTCGATCCCGGAAAATCATTGGGAAGAGAAGTAGTCGCGTTGCGAATCTCTTCGCTGAGCACCGCCGAAAATGAGCCGGTAAGCGGGTTGCCCGAGTTTAGTTGGAATGCTCCTGATAAGAAGCCGGCTGGATCAGCAGCAACGGCTGGTGTCAATGGGCTGATCGGAGTCAATGCCGATGCCACGGCTTCGTTGGACCCTACGCGCAGCCGGAAAGTGCCGGAGTTACCGACTCCTGGGAGTTGATCAATTGGACTAGCGAATGTCAGTACAGCAAGCTTCGCAGTGGGATTGTAGCTGACCGAAATCGGACTAAAGACGATGTCATCGTTGGGGCTTACCGATTCCTGGGTTAGCATCAACTTATAGTACTGTGGATCAACTACCGACGGGTTGGGATTCAAATCCCCGGTGTTGATATTCCGATCGTAGAGCTCTGAGTCGTTGAAGTAGATCTCGATCTGGTCTCGGTTTTGTTGGAGGGAACCATTGGACTGTCGAACGATCGGCTGAGGAACCACGGCAACAATTTTCGTTCCGAGTTCCAGATTGAAATCGTAGGTGTCCTTGGTCGTCCCAGTCTTGCGAGGCTTGAGTGGGTCGCCATCGACAGTTCGAACCGCCACCGCTGTATCCGTGCCAAATACCTCAATGCGGTACATGTCGTCGGGAAGAGGTTCAAAGAATCGTGCTACGACGACTCGTTTGTTGGAACTGTCTGCGAAATCGAGATAGTCCGGACCGACGACGATATCCGTTGCGACTCCACCTGCACCGAAGATACCATCGCCACCTGCGCGGGTGATTCGGATCCCATTTCTGAGCGTCGATGCTTGGATATCCTCGCCACCGACAAATCGGAATACCAATTCCCGAGGCGACTCTGTCAGCTCGTTCGCCCGCGTGGTTGAAAGGATCTCGCCAGAGTTTGGTGCTACCGACAGCAATCGGAAATCGAGGTCGAGGATATCCCCGGCCATGACCTCGCGGCGTTCTAAGTTTTCGCAGAGCATATTGCGAAAGCCATTGCGGCGCTCCGCTTTGTTGGAGCGATTTCGATTGGCAGATCTGGATGCGTCAATTCCCATGTTGAACAAACCTTGGAACCGTACGGTGGTTGATAATGGAAAAGGAATATCGCGGGGTATCGATCGATACCCCGCGTGTTTTGATTTTGGTATTAACTATTCGCCAAACAGGTCGGATAGGGCCTGGTCGACAAGTGAGTCGTTGTCTCTCGCACCGTAGTGCGACAGATCGTTGGCGAGTGTATCGAGTTCATCCTCCTCGATATTCAAGCTGGACAAATTCCAAGGTGCTGACGGGCTTGGTGTCATCGAACCGTTTAGATTCGAGGAGGACCGCGTTACCATCGGCGTCAGAGTTTGTGCTGTTGACATTGCCACGGTGGTGTTTTCGACACCGCGACCGATGTCAACATTCCATCCCTGGGACCAAGGTGCTGCCACTTGTTGGACGCTCGAGAATCCTTCTCCCTCTCCGCCCGAGGATCCACCACTCTGCGAGTTGATGTAGTTGATCACCTCGAGAGCATCGAGCGGATTGACAACATTATCACCGTTGACGTCTACATAATCCGGTGGTCCAGGAAGACCTTCGACAGGGACCGACGGGCCACGAGCGTTGAGCAGGTTGACCACGATCAGCACATCGATCGGGGATATGAAGCCGTCTGCGTTGACGTCTTGCTTGCGGGTTGGGTTCTGATACTTCGGCTGTGGCGGGCGACCGATGGTAATTGTAACCATCGTAGCGACGCTTGCAGCACCCTGGCTGTCCTTGGCCACATATTTGAAGGTGTCGGTTGTCCCAGCCAAAGCCGTCGAGCCGGGGATATAGGTGAACGTTCCATCGGCATTCATCGTCACCGAGCCCCGGGTCGGCTGGACCGTTACCGTTGCCGTGAACGAATCCCCTTCTGGATCTTTGTCATTGGCCAAAACCCCGTCGTCGGTCTTGGTAACCGTTAGAGTTCCACGGGCATCTGTGGTGATCAGCGTCACTCCCTGCGGAGTGGTATAGCTGTCGGGTACGGTGATTGGGCCATCGTTGACCGGCGTTACCGTCAAGGCAAAGGAGTCAGACACGGATCGACCCGTCAAATCGGTCGCTTTCACGAAAATCGTGGTTTGACCGTTTGCGTTGGGTACCAAGGTGATCAACAGGCTGTCGCCCGAGATTCGAACTTCGGCGATGTCCGTGTTGCTACTGGTCGCCTCGAACGACAACTTGTCTCCGTTGATCACGTCTGGATCAAAGAAGTAAGTCGGGGTCAAGACAATGTTCAGGGGGAGCGAATCCTCGGATACCGACAGGTCTGGCAACGGAGTGACCAATCGAGGATCATCGTCGACCGGTGTCACTACCACCTTCATTGTATTGGTAACCGTTAAGCCAGCTTTGTCCATCGCTTGAATCACGATGGTGGCTTCGCCATTCTGGTCGGCCTTGGGCTTCAAGTACACGTTGCCATCACCAAAGGTAGGTTCGATGAGCCCAGTGTTCGTATTGCTGAGGACCGTGTAGGTCAACACATCACCGTTGAGGATGACATCTGGATCGGTGAAGTAGTCTGATAGGGGCAATGCGATTTCATTCGCATCTTCCTTCATCGAGACGGTACCGAACGGTTTGACAACCTCAGGTGCATCGTTGCGAGCTTCGATATTGACAGTGACGGTTCCAATGGCCGACTGTGGATCAGGTTGTCCGTCGCTCAATCCGTCATCGGTTACGACGTACGTGAAGGTGTCGACGCCGTTGTAGTTCTTTGGCGGCGTGTAGACTACGCGGTCTCCGACGACGATCACGGTTCCACCCTTGGCACTTGGTGAGTTCACGCCGGTGAAGTTCAAGTGCTGGGAGCCTTGCTCATCGGCTGGACCGACCACGTCGCCGAAGATCAAATCAGCGATCGAGATGCTTGCGGGTGTATCTTCGATCGTGTTAAGCGTCTTCGGCGTAGTGATCGGAGCGTCGTTCTTGTCCTTGACGGTCAAGAAGACGGTACCGACTGCTGTCAATGGATCGGCAAGGACTCCGGTAACACCATTGTCGACAATGGTGTAGGTGAAGTAGTCGTTACCGCTGAAATTCGGCAGTGGCTGATACGTGATCTTGCCACCGATGAATCGAACGCTGCCACCCTTGTTGGAGAGTGCATCGACCGATTGGATCTTGATGATTTGATCCGATTCGTTGGCTGGTCCCGGGGATGATACTGCGATGACTGCGGATTCCGTCACTTCGAGGATTTGATCTTCGAGGATGGTGTAATTCAAGTTGCCAGCGATCGGTGCATCATTCACCGGTCGAACAGTGATGACCGCCGTGGCATAGTTGAGCGAATCCAGAACTCCGTCGTTTACTTTGTACACAAATGTGTCGGTTCCGAAGAAGTCCGCCACAGGAGCGTAGTCGAAAGTCCCATCAGGGCGTAATGTGAACGACTGAGCGTACTTCGGAGGAATAATCAACGATGCTGTTAGGGACTTGTTGTCCGGATTGATATCGTTGGCCAAAACTCCATCATCCACGCCAAAGCCTGGGGTAACTGTACCCAGTGCATCGGTCGTCGACAGTCCACCGGGTTGGTCTTCGTTCATCGAGTAGGAATCGTTGACTCCGGTTGGAGGCGTTCCTGGAGCGATGATCACGCGGTAGTCTTCAACTTCTCCGTCCAACGCCAATCCGGTCGGGAGCTTTGTCCCGAGAGTGGATGCTCGGAATCGTGCAAAGGCCGGAGTAGCCGCGGTTGGAGTGGGCGACGTCGCAGGGATGCGAACATTGAATGTTTGTTGGAGCGTAGCAGCGTTGAAGACTGCATCGCTGAGAATGTTTTCACCTGGATCTTCCCAGTCACCGTCTGCATTGAAGTCGATCCATGCGTTCAGAACGCCAGGAGCGGTCATCGAAACAGTGATTGCGGTATCGACATTCTTGTTGAATAGTGGCGAAGAGTTGAGCGTGTAGATATTCGTTTGGAATTGGAACGACACGCCGTCATCGCCGATATCACCATCACCGAGAGGTTGTGGTTGACCATCCCGTTCGGAAGTGATGACGGTTCCCAATCGAGGACCGTTGTCGGTCATCACATGGCGTGCGCCATCGTTTGCCTTCAGGGTTGGGTAACGACCGAGCGTTGTGCTGAACGGATCTGGTGCGTCACCGAAGTCCAGTTCCACACCAGGCATAATGATGGTGAACTGTGTTTCGTTGGTGATGCGATTGCTCTTCAAGAAGTTACCAGCGTTGTCTTGGACGCCACGCAGGTAGAAGCTGCTAACGTCAGGACTGATGCTGATCGCATTTTCAACGAACAGTGTTGAGCCACCGCGAACCTTAGCAACAAGCGGTGTTTTACCTGCGGCCGACGCTGCATTGATCGCTCGGATGATCGAGTCGCGAGCTTGCTCCGAGGTGAACGATGCATCTTGCACAAATGGCACTGCAATCGCTCCACCCGGAACCCCGATTTTCCGGAGCGATGGTGCGTTGTCGGCGTTGATCAAGAAATTGGCATTGTCGCGGAGACGCAGACCATCCGAAGTTATATCGGTGTCGAGTTTTAACGCCGACGACTTGATGGTGGCTTGCATCGCCTCGTAAACACGTTGACGTGAATCACCGTTCGTGAATCGAATCGGAGTGCGGCTCGGGCTGTATCCGTTGCCCAAGCTGAGATTTTCGAATTCGAAGGTGACTGCCGTGGTGCCGTCGCTGATGGTGAAGTAATCGCCATCTTGAACGTTTCCGCGGTCGATGGTCAGTTTGCTATCGCGTACATTGACCGCCGAGTTTTCGAGGAGCCCAAGGTCGATTCGACCAAGTCCGGCATCTCGTGCCGTGATGCCCAAAGCGGTCTTTGCGTTGATCGCTTGGATGATCAAGTTGACAATGTCGCTTTGGGTCGACGCAGGGGTGAAGCGAATGGTGGTGCTTCCCGCTACGGTCGATCCGCTGAAATTGCCGTCGAATTCGAAGGTCGCTGTGATCGATCCACTGGTGATCGTGAAGGTGGTGTCGTCCATCAAATCGGCTCCACCGCGTGATGGCACCAGCAATTGCAGGGTACCGAAAATTTGGAGGGTGGTATTTCCTTGCACGCCAGGCTGACCGAACACACCAACGGTCGGAGCGTTTGCTACCGAGACAGCGTACTCGGTGGAGCCACCGATGATGACGTTGCCATTGCCGACGTGTGCAGGAGCCAATCCCAACCCAGCGTTCTTGATCGCAGCAGCGAGGGTGTCGCCGATCTCCGATTGGGTGCTGGAGAGTGTGAACGGAATAGCGATATTACCGACTGCTACGGTCGCATCTGTGGTGAACTCAAAGGTCTTGGTGATCACCGACGATCCAACGGTACGGGTGATCGTGATCGATTGACCGTCGAGAATCGTTCTGGCCACGCCGACGACATCGAGTTTCGAGCTAACAACATCCACCCGGCCTGTTTCTGGCAATCCGAGGTAAACGATGTTGTTGTTGACAACCAAGGAATCGAGGGCAAGGGAAGAACTATCGATTGCATTCTTGATTGCAGTAGCAACTTCAGCATCGGTGTTTGCATTGGAGATATCGATTCGGATATTTCCGGATTGGACCGTAGGTTGGGTGTCTGCATCGAACTCAAACACTATGGCGACTCGGCCATCCGAGAGGCTAAAGGTTTGACCATCCGAGATTCCGCCCGGACGAGTACCCAAGGCTGGAACGAGCAAGCCTGTGGTTTGCTTTGGCTGAGTGACCGATGGGGCGGACGCCGTATTCACATAGGCACCGAGCGGAGCGCCGATGAATACGTTTCCAACCGAGTCTTTTCGAGCGGTAATTCCAGTAAGCGACGCTCCATTGATCGCGGCGATAATCGCATCTGCCACTTCCGATTTGGTTGAAAGCGACGTGAACTTGATCACCGTTGCGGTTGTATCAATGATGTTGGCGTTGTTGTCGAACTCGAAATAGACCGTCTTGGATCCTGAGGTGAGCGAGAATCGGTCACCATCGACAATTCCACCAGCGCCACCACCTGCGAGCGGAACATTCAACTGTAATCCTTGCGGGAGTTGCAATCGGTATCCGCTGTCGTATTCAAACGTGACGTCGCCGCCGTTGGCATCTCTGATGGTGAAGATGTCACCATCAGAGATTTGGTCACCTGCGGGAGCGTTGACCACGAAACGATCTTTGTTATTGATCGTGATGTCGTAGACTCGGTCGTTTTTCCAAACTCCAGCGAGAGGTTTGAGCACAATCTCGTTCGTCGTCGTGTTGTAGGAGAACGCGTAGTCCATCCCTTCGATGAGGAGTCGTCCATTTTCGGTGATGGTTACGACCGAACCAGGAAGGCGATTACCACCGGTGCGTCCGGTTACCGAATCATCATTGATTCCCGTGCCGCCACCCAAGTTCGCGGATTCGAATCCGTCTTTCAGTTGGATTCGGAACTCTGGGTAAACCCCCGCGGTCAGTTGCATCACCGACTCGGTCTTGTCGATATCGACGTTTTGAGCATCGTTATCGATCGGCTTGAGCGAGACAGCATACGGTCCGACGAAGTCCGCGCGATCGATCGCGCCGCGGTCCTTGAAGACGTTGCCACCCAAACCACTTGGGGGAGCAACGCTCGGGTCATCCGCTCGTAACAGTCCGTAGTAATCTCGGTCTGGTGCAAGGATTGGAGACGGAGCGATTCCGACAGCCGCCTTAGTCGCGCGGAACTTTTCTCGCTCAGGCATCGAGTCGATCGAGCTATCGATGATCTGCGAACCAGAGGCTGGGAGGAACTTGTTTCCAGGGAAGTCGGAAAGAAGTTTCTCGGCGTTACCTGCGATAAAATTAAAGTCGGTGTTGGTGTTCGGCACGTTGGTTGGAACGGCTTCAATTCCACCCCAAGTCAAATTCGAATCGGGCTTGCCCGCTTCGATGTATTGGTAGGTGTTGCCACCGACAATCACCGCCGCAGGACGTACCCCTGCGACTTCTTGAATGATCGGGCTTTGGACGTTGACGAACGCATTATTGAGCAATGTCGGGGAGGCGCCGCCGGAAACCATGATTCCTGTTTCTGGAATCAACTGGTTCGCGTTGTTTCCGCCGACTTGTCCGTTGATCCGTCGAGTGACACTCGAGGTGATCGAGTAAGCGTTTCGGATAACTACAAATTTCTCGGTGGTGCCGTTTCCTTGAGCCGTTTCGAAACCGCCTGACATGGTACGGTCGTGACCAAAACCGAGACCCATGTGAGAACTGGAATCAAATGGAGCGCGGTCATTGGTCGCCCCTTCGATCCGGTTTAAACCTGCTTCGACCTCGGGACCTCGAATGTTTCCCGAGTTTACGCCGAGATCAGGCGCTGGCAAATTCCCAGTTGCTGGACTAAAGCCGTTTATACCACCAGGTGCAATCGCTGAAACAGGAGCGAGTGGACTTGCAACACCGAAAGGTCCGTTACCCAGGGTTTGGGTATTGCTCATCCCTGCCAGATTGATCGCCATAGCGATCGATCGGGCCAGATCAGGAACGCGATATTCATTTCCAATGTAAACGGGGATATTACCAGCCGAGACGGCGCCGGAACGGGTGAACTCGAACGTACGCGAGTTGTTGGTGGTTCCGATGAAGTCAGCGACTTGGCTAATCGTAAATGTTTCTCCATCGGCATAACTAGCGACTTCATCGACCGTGATTACAAATTGCTCTGGTTTGAGGACTTCTAAGGTCAACCTGTAGTCACCGCTGGTGGTGCCGCGACGACGGTCAGCGAGAGACAGCGGGTCATAGCTGGTATTGCCAGCAGCACTAACCGCGGCATAGTAGACGCCAGCCTTGGTCGCTGTGAAATCGATGTACGGATCCAAACCTGCTGTTTCGTTTGGAGCCGCATTGTTGTCCGAGGTCGTTGGATCCTGCGAAGTGCTGACGATTTGTGCTACGCCATTGGCATCGAAAATCTTCAGGGCTGCATCGAGTCGTGAGCCAGCGCCCGTATCTACGTTGACACGTACTCGTTCACCTATTTCCAACTGGAATTTGTAAATGTCAACATCGCTAGACCCTGTTGATAATGGGTCGGCGGCCAAGGTCCCATTGACCGTGTACTGTCGAGGATTGATGCTGACCCCTTGGTAGGTTTCAGCTGCACCCGCGATGGTGTCGTTGCTTTCGAGATCGACGCTCACCGGATTGAAAGCAGCGCGGCCATCATTGCCTACGATCGTATTGTTCAATGCGCGAACAAACGGTGCTGCAGTGTAGTCACCCACTCGGGAAATATTGAGGGGAACACCCGTGCCGAGCGTGTCAAAGTACTGCGGCCCTCGAACGACCAAAGTTGCCGATGGGTAGATCCATGTCGCCGGATCCGCAGGGTCGGTTTGGATAATTGAGGCCTGAGGTTCGAACCAGGTGTAAATGTGTTGGGTCGTTCCGTTGGTGGTCAAAACGCTTCCGTAGAGGGAATCTCGAATCGCCTTGGCCATTTCATCTGCAGCATAACCTGGCGCTTCTGCATTAGCTCGCAGGTATTGCGCGCCGGCATCTTCTCGGTAGTAAATCGGAATAAAGTCTGCTGACCAACCGTTACCGCCCATTACGCCGCTACCGAAATCCGGGCTACCTGTAACAGCGCCAGCGATGTCTTCGAACTCAAACCGAACACGTTGACGGCCGAAGCCAACCTCTAGGCGATTGGGGATTGCATCGTCGAATCGAGATCCAGCGTGTGTACCCGAGGTACCAACACCACCTATGGTGTCTTGTTGAGCTGATCGAACAGTGAGTCGCCAGGTTGGCTCTTCGCCTTGAATGTTCAACCCGCCGAGTCCACCTTCGTCAAAAACGTTGTTGACGACGACCATGCCCGGGGTTACACCGGCACGTTCAGCAACGGATCCCACAGCAACTCCGAATGGGACTTCGTTGGCGACTGGTAAGTTCCGTGCGAAGGCTCCACCGAGTGTCGGCGGAGCAACTGGATTGGTGCCACCAAATGCACTGGTGCGAGCTTGCTGGGCCTTTCCGTCAGCATAGTACTTGTCTGCAGGTGCTGACCAGACAGCCCAATCGCGAGCTTTGGTGATCACATTATTCGAGATGATGAACTGGCCTTGGTCGCGAACAACGTTTTGGTCGCTGGTTCCATCAAAGTTTTGGACACCCGAAGTGCCGCTGACAGTGAAAGCACCCGATGGATCGAGTACTTGGACTTTACCGAACAAGTCGATGATTCCATTACCGTTTCCGTTGACAACACCATTGCTGTCGGAAGCGCGGACATTGAGTTGCTTTTGTAGGTAAAGTTGGTTGACCACATCACGGAATTTGTCTCCCAGTCGAGCTGGAGAGTCCCCCGAGGCGATCACAACAGGGATATTCCCGAAGGCGACATTGCCGGTCAGTGTGAACTCCAACGAAACCCGGCTGGAGCCATCGGATACGGTGACGGTCTTGCCGACCATGTTCGCAGCGGCCAAGCCTGCTTGGAACTCGATAGTGGTGCTATAGGAACCTCGGTAGTTGCGAGGCAACGTACCGGAAACCTTGTCCCCTTGGCGAATCTCCATCTGGTAGATGCCAGACTTCGTCGACCCAATATCGTTGTCTGTTACGATGACTTCATAGGTTCCCCGACCGAGTTCCGCAGTGCCGATAAAGCTGATGAATGGGTCTGCGGTGCCTACCGACCCTCGCGACAAATCATCGAGGTCTGAGCCAGAAAGAGGTCCTGGTATGTCATCGACGATCAAGGAGCGGCTTCGGGTAATACCAGTGACAGGGAT
>VGZN01000010.1 GCA_016872635.1 Planctomycetota bacterium
GCCGAGGAAAAATGGAATTGCACCCCGCATTGTCGCTCAAGCCACGGCGGGATCGATCGGATCGCGTTGGTTGGATCAACACAGCACTCGCGATCACTCCAGAGCCCGCCCAAAAGGCCATTGGGATTCGCAGCGGGAGAACGCTGAAGGACTTCGCTGGGGGTCAGCAGTTTCAACCATGGCCCCCGGGGCCCGGAATGACTGACCGCAGCGTACTCTTGCAAGACAGCCCACTCGTCATCGCGGTGGGCCATATGGATCGAACCGCAAGGATTGACCCACAATCCACCTTCGCGACTGGCTCTCATCCAACGCTCGCGCGAGTTGTGAGCGACCACTTGAGCATGGTCCGGCTGTCCGATGACCCAGACCATCCCGAAATTTCGGATCGATGCGCCATAGGCGCGAGGAGATCGTTCAAAAACGGTAACTTGGTGTCCGCGCTCGGCCGCGGACCAAGCATGTGCCAAGCCTACGATCCCAGCACCTATCACGCCGACGCGTTGCGACTGTCTTGCCGTCGAGAGTCCTTGCTGTTGCTTGTTATTGCTCATGTGGTAATGTTACGCTCCCGTGAAGGAATCACAACTATGCCAAAAACCAAAGCAGCCTTGTTTCTCGGTCCAAACGCCCCGTGGCAATTTGCATCGGCCGATCTTCCCATGCTCGCGCCTGACGAAATCTTGGTCAAAGTGCTTCTGTGCACGATTTGCGGGAGCGATCTGCATACCATTCTGGGTCGGCGGAACGGGCCGGTACCGAGCGTATTGGGGCATGAGATCGTCGGCGAAATCGTCGACTTCGGTTCATCGGCAAATCGGACCGACATCCGCGGCCAAACCCTCCAAAGAGGCGATCGAATCGTTTGGGGGATTGTCGCCAATTGCGATCGCTGTTTTTTCTGCAAGAACGATTTGCCTCAAAAATGCGAACACGGCTTTAAGTATGGGCATCAGCAAGTCGGCAAACGAAATAACTGGCAAGGTGGATTCGCATCGCACTGCGTACTCGTTCCGGGTACGAAGATCGTACGAATACCTGCTTTGCTATCGCTGAAATCAGCAGCTCCATTGGGCTGTGCGACAGCGACGATCGCAGCCGCCATACGATTCGCTGACATACTTGGGAATGACGATGTACTCATCGTCGGTGCCGGCATGCTCGGTTTAACGGCTTGTGCGATGGCGAGCAAGCAAGGCTCAGGGTCGGTGGCGTGCATTGAAAAGGATGAGTACCGTCGTCCATTGGCAATGCGGTTCGGAGCTACCGTTACTGCCCAGCCAGGATTGTTGCGTGCGAGTGACTTCAAGAACGGTTATGGATTCGATGTTGCAATCGAATGCTCCGGTACAAACGCAGGATTGCTTGAAGCGATCGAATTGGTTCGCGTCGGTGGCCGTATCGTCTTGGTGGGTGCAGTCTTCCCCTCCGATCCAGTACCGTTGGTGGTTGAGAGGATCGTTCGCAAGCATTTGACCCTTCATGGAGTCCATAACTATCGAAGCGACGATCTCCATTCTGCTGTCGAATTCCTGGAACACCATCACAAGGACTTTCCATTCGACGATTTAGTCTCTCACGTGTACCCCTTGGAACAGCTAACGGATGGACTGACCGCAGCACAGGTTGGCACGAACATCCGCGTCGCCATCGCCCCTTCAATCGCTTAACGCTTCTCAAACAGTCTTCAAGATCGCCTCAACCTTGGCCCGGTCCTCGGGATGGAAGCGATGAAACGGGTCTGCGAGAAAATCATCGCATAGCCCCAACAACGAAGCACCGCATTTGGTGGCTTTGATGAAGCGCGATGCATACTTACCCACATCATAGATTTTCTGAAGCCGTTCCACCCTCTGTTGCAAGTATTTCCAATTCGGATCGTTATCTCGAACCGATTGGTAAAGCTGCACAAAGAGAGATGGGAAGATATTAGCGCCGCCCGCAACACCACCATCCCCCCCGAGTTTTAGTGACTCGGCTAAAAGAGCTTCGGGACCGAGCAAGATTGACCAATCGGGCCTCAATACCTTGAGCCCAACAGCTTGAGCGTAGTAGCCTAAATCTCCACCAGAATCCTTGAGTCCAACGATTTTCGGATGCCGACTGAGGTATTCCAGCGTGGGGATCTCGAACGCGACTTTGGTCAAACTCGGAATGTTGTACAGCATCACCGGCAGCGGGAGCTCCTGCAGCAACTCATCAACGTAGTAACGCAGTTCTGTTTGCCCAGCAGGAAAGTAATAAGGCGTCGACAGGACGAGGGCCGTTGCACCGCGATCAGCAGCGTGTTTCGCCAAATCTACGGTTTCCACGAAGGATGTGTCGGTGATCCCGACCAAAACTGGGACACGACTTCGGACCAATTCGATTGTCCGTGACACCATTTCGCGACGCAGAGAATAACTGAGGCTAGGCGATTCCCCCGTCGTTCCCAATGCAAAGATCCCATGCACTCCACCCGACAGGAGATGGTCAATGAGGCGCTCAAGTCCGGCATGATCCAATTGATCGCGACTGACCATTGGGGTGATGATCGGTGGGATAATGCCTGAGAATCCGGTTCGCATAGAAGGAGCCTTGGTTGAAACAAAACCAACGGCGAAAGGCCAACATCCTTCCTCAGGATGCGGTTTCGCGTCAAATGACTCCTCGAATTATAGCTATGAGTTTTAAAATGGGGCTTGAAGCATTCCACGAGGGCGAGAGTGGCGTACTGAACTGGAACAGCACGACTCGCCCGAGTAGAAAAGCGTTGTTATCTCGATCGAGCCACATGAAAGAGGGCTACGATCCAGTCAACTCAGCATCAGAAGGAGGGTGGACACCCATTACCGACCAACGCATGACCGCTTTTCGCGGTCATGGGCCGTCGGGACCGGTCGCCCAACGGTAGTCCACCGTCAGAAAAGGGGAGACAATACAACGGCGGGATTGGCAGGTCGCTGGCATGGACCAGCTCGACGCCAATGGAGACAAAGAATCGCGAAAGCTGCAGAAGCCTTCTGCCGGGGAGTGATTGCACTCGCTCATTGTTTTCCTCGTGCTGTTATTCAGGGAGGGACTGCATCCGCGATAGGTTGGATGCAGCGTTCACAATAGAAACACTAGGTCTATTTTGGGGTGGAGTCAAAAAAACGGAGGATATTTTTTGCAAGTTTCGAAGCGGGGGCAAATCCAATTCAACCGTCCAGCAGGCTTTCAGACGAGCGAACGGAACCACACAATACAGCTCTCCCGGTGCCAAGTCTCATTGTGATGCACGCGCTTCGATTGGGTATACTAAACCCGTCTTCGATAGTCGAACGCATGTCGGATCTATCGTCACGATTCCCATCAATCGATTTCTACTAACGTCAGTTTCTCAACGGTCATTCCCATTCGTGTCGTGTGATTTCTATTGATGCGACACCACCTGCAACAAGGTTCACTATGATTTCCGTGCAATCGTCGTGGGGCCCCTTACCCATTCGCATGCTTTCTCAGGTTTTGGTGTTTTTCTCTGCGATGGTACTTCCATCTGCCTACGGCCAAGAGCATTTGGACCAGAGGCAGTTGGTATTCGACGAAGATTTTGAAACGAGGACCAACCGCTGGGAATTGACCGATCCAAGTGCATGGGAGATTTTTGAGAAAGATGGAAACCATTCGTTTGGTCTCAACAAACGGATCAGTAACTACACCCCCAAGGTTCGTAGCCCACACAACATCGCTTTGATCAAAGATCTTCGAGAAGGATCATTCGTCTTCACCTTCAAAGTCCGCAGCACGAACGACACCGGGAACCATCGCGATTGCTGCGTATTTTTCTGCCATCGAGACGCCGAGCACTTTTATTACGTGCATTTGGGTGCCAAGCCAGATCCAGCGAGCGGCCAAATCATGATCGTCAACGGCGAACCACGAAGAGCTTTAACCGAAAACAAAAAAGAGGTTCCCTGGGATGATGCCTGGCATCAAGTCAAACTGGTGCGCGATAGTGAATCTGGTCTTATCGAAGTTTATTTCGATGACATGACGAAGCCGCACATGTCGGTCAATGACAAGACCTTTGGCACCGGCCGTATCGGTATTGGATCCTTTGATGACATGAATGAGTTCGATGAAGTCCGGCTTTATACTCTCCATTCCATTTCACCGCAGCAAACCAAAGCAAAGCCATCGACCAAGGGCAATTCAAAGAACAATACTCAAACGGCCAAGAAACCACCCGAGCGTCCCACACCGACCGTCGCTGACTATGCATACGGTCAGGAGTCGCAAAGGCAACGGTTGGATTTTTGGAAAGCGGAATCCGACCAACCAACCCCCGTGGTTTTACTGATCCATGGTGGTGGTTGGGTAGGTGGAGACAAAACCAATTACGGCAATCGGCCGATCAAGAACTATCTGGATACCGGGATCTCGGTCGCAGCGATCAACTACCGGTACATCCCACAAGCGATGGAGCAAGGGATCGAACCGCCGGTGAAGGCTTGTGTTACCGACGCTGCACGGGCTTTACAGACGATTCGATCCAAGGCCCAGGAGTGGAACGTAAATCCGATGAAGATTGGGGCAACCGGAAGCTCCGCAGGCGCATGTACCTCGCTTTGGTTAGCCCTGCATGATGACCTCGCCGATCCGACCAGCAACGACCCCATCGCTCGTGAGTCTTCGCGATTGCAATGCGCTGCGGTAACCGGAGCCCAAACCTCGCTCGATCCACAGCAGCTCAGAATGTGGATCGGCAATTCGATTTACGGCGGGCATGCATTCGGCTTTGCCAAAAAAGGACGCAGTCGGGCCGAGGAATTTGATCTGCTGCTCGCCAACCGCGACCAAGTGCTTCCGTGGATTCGAGAGTACTCACCTATCGAATTGATCACATCCGACGACCCTCCGATTTTTCTGGAGTACCCCAAGCAAAAAACGGCTCCCAACCTCGGTGGAAACGAAGCCGACCCTACCCATTCGGCGATGTACGGAGTTCAATTTCAAGATCAATGCAAAGCCATCGGCGTTTCCTGCGATCTGGTTTATCCCTCGCATCTGGAATCCCCATTCGCTAATGCTCATGCATTCTTGATGCATCACTTAAAGCGGTAGGCCTTCTCGACAAGATAGCCTCGCTCAAGCCACGGCCTCACTCAAGCCATAGTTTCACTGTCGGCTGAGGGGCTGGCTCCGGGGATAGTTTCCGATCGGATTCGAGTTGAATCCGCCCTCCATCATCCCGTTGGTATGCTCTCTTTGGATCCAGGAACTCCCTATGAGAAAAGCGAGTCTTGTTTTACTCATGCTCATGGCCTGGAGCATGAAAATCCCCAACCCATCCATTGCAGATCAAAGTGCACCCAGCAGGAAACCTAACTTCTTGATTGCGTTTGCCGACGACTGGGGCCGATTCGCGAGCATCTATGCGAGCATCGATCGCCATCCCGAGCTTCAGCGATTGGTCCGCACACCAAATTTCGATCGGATTGCGGCCCGAGGCGTATTGTTCCGCTCGGCTTTTGTGTCTGCACCTAGTTGCACTCCATGCCGCAGCGCCCTTCTCTCGGGACAGCATTTTTGGCGAACTGGCCAAGGGGCGATTTTACAAGGCGCGGTGTGGGATCCTTCGATCCCTAGTTTTCCCCATCTACTCCAAGATGCGGGCTATTGCATCGGCGAAACCTTTAAAGTTTGGAGTCCGGGAAAGCCTGGGGATGCGCCGTTTGGGGGTGGCAAATTTGCGTTTGAAAAAACAGGTGGGCGATTCAATCAATTCTCGGAATCATTGACTAAAGAATTGCGACAAGGGGGAAACGTCGAGTCCTTGAAGAAGAAACTTGTCGACTTAGCGGTCGCTAACTTTGATTCGTTCCTTCAAAGCTGCCCGGACAAGAAACCCTTCTGCTATTGGTTTGGACCGACCAACGTTCACCGCAAGTGGGTTCGCGGATCTGGAAAAGAGTTATGGGGTTACGATCCCGATGAGTTCCAGGGCAAGCTGCCACCGTTCTTGCCGGATGTACCGGAGGTTCGCGAGGATCTCGCCGATTACTTCGGAGAGATCGCCGCGTGGGATATGGCCTTGGGTGGTTTACTCGAAAAACTCGAACAGGCAGGAGAGTTGGAATCGACCTGGATCATTGTCAGTGGCGACCATGGCCCACCAGGCTTTCCGCATGGTAAATGCAACCTTTACGACTTCGGCGCAAGTGTCTCTCTCGCGATCTGCGGTCCTGGGTTGCCCGGAGGACGCGTCTGCGACGACTTGATCAGTTTGACCGATATCGCACCTACGCTCCTCGAAGCATCAGGGATCGATCGCCCCGAAACCATGACCGGAAAAAGCTTAGTTTCATTGCTTCAAAGCCATCAAAGTGGTCGTATCGAACCTCAACGCGATGCCGTCTTTATTGGGCGAGAGAGGCACGTAGAATCGGCGAGAGCCGACTATTCACCCTACCCTCAACGCGCTATACGAACTCATGATTTCCTCTACATATTCAACTTCAAACCCGAGCGGTGGCCGTTAGGGGATCCCTATCGACTCGATGGGGATAATCCTCCGACGAATACCGAAGTCACAGAGACGACCCGGGTGACTCTACCCGACGAGGACGCGGGGCCGACCAAGGCATGGATGGTGGCCCATCGCAACGATCCAACATGGAAGTCAACCTTCGAACGAGCTTACGGAAAACGCCCTCGCGAAGAACTTTACGATCTGCTTCGAGATCCGTACCAAATGACCAACGTAGCCACCGATCCACTGTACGCGGCCGATCGGGAGGGATTGGAGAAAAGGTTGATGGATGAATTGAACCGCACCGGTGACCCGCGGGTGATCAACGATGGCCATTATTTCGAGAACCCTCCTTTATCTGGACCAGTATCCGGAACTACCGAGTGATTGCATATGACTCAGGTAAGTAAATCTCAGATTGTCCATAATAGTTATTCTCCAGGTTCGCTATCGTTTGAACCAACGCAACGCGTGAATAGGACTACCAAAATCATCCGTCCACGGTTGTAGCGATTTCGGAGCCGTCACTGGAACCGTCCCCTCCCACTTCGGAAGGGAGGCATGAGTTTGAAAGAGCAACAGCCAACGGACCATCGACCGATTTGCCAGGTTGCGCAGCTTCATTCCCGGCGGATTGCTTTCGAGTGGACTTTCAATCAGGATGGGTTGCAGTTGGCACCGTTGTGCAATTTTGGTGAGGACTGGTGCGAGATCGAGATTTCGGTTGGTGATATTGATCGCGATGCAACCGTCGCCGGAAAGCCGTTTCTTGTAGAGTTCGATCGCTTCAACGGTCAGCAGATGCATCGGTAGAGAATCATTTGCAAACGCGTCTACGACCAGAAGATCGATCAATGGCTCGGCCCCCCGCTTCACTTCGTCAGCCAACAATCTGCGGCCATCTCCCATCCGGATTTCGGTAGTCCCAGGATGAGCTTTCAGGTAGTGGAAGTATTCCTCGGCGACGGATCGCACCGCCGGACTAATCTCGTAGTAGACCAAGTGATCGTCGGGATTTGCGTAAAGTGAAAGAGACCCCGTACCGAGTCCAATGATCCCGACTCGACGTGGCGATGCCGCACTGTCGTGAATCCAATCCCACGCTTTGGCAACACCAGAGTTGGTCTGGTAGTACATGGTTTGGTCGGGATCCAATGGACCTCGGATCGGTTCCGATCCATGTTGAGTTTGACCGTGCAACATCGTCCGCAATCCGCGTTTAGGTTGCTCGACCACACTCACAACCCCATAAAAATCTCGTTGCTTGGCAAGAACAGGATCGATGCTCTGGACGTTCATATGCATCGCTAAGACACCGACCAAAAAGATGGTGGCCAGCATCGTCGTGGGCCAGCGAAATCGACGGACCCAAACGTCACTTCGTATTTGAGGAAACATTGCGGCACCATAATGAAGTGCAATGACTACAGCGCCGAGCGAAAGGCCGAAATGCAATTCCCAAAACTCGTTGAAAATTTTAGGGGCGACCATCGACACGAAACCACATCCGAGAGCTCCTCCCAAGGCGATAGCAAGATAAAAGCTGGTGATTCGATGCGATTTGGGACGCAAAGCATATAGCAGATTGTGGCACGCCAAGCTGATCGCAAACACAACCACCATGTATCCAGCCACAATCGCGATCCAAGGCAACCAGAGTTTGAAAATCAAAAGGAAAACAGCCAGGGAGCCTCCAAAAAAGTAAAGGCACATATGCATTGCCCAATTTTCCATTTTCGGAGAGCGGAAGGCGATCCACCATGATGCCAAGTACATCGCCAATGGAATCACCCACAAGCCTGGTACGACAATTCCGGTCTGAGAGGCATTGCTCGTCGAAGCGGAGAGCACTATGGACGAACATGCAGAAAACGAGAGCCATGCTAAGAAGTTCCTATCGCCAAGCAGCAGTGATTCCCCATCCTTCTTCAAAACCATGGGAGGGTTAGCATCCATTTTGAGTTGCTGTTTCACCGCCTGGAGAATCATCGCTGTGTGCGCCAACAATCCAATCGATAGCATCGCGAACGCGATACTCCAAAACCAGTCCTGTTGCGGTAAGCCGAGGATCGGTTCGAAGAGAAAAGGGTAGAGCAAGCAACCGACGAGTGAGCCAAGATTCGCTAATGAATACCATCGGTACGGCTCTGTCCCAGCCCGCGTTGCGACAAACCAGTGCGATAGTAGGGGGCTCGTACTCGACAGGACTAGGTACGGGAGGCCGATCGCGAATGTGAGTTGTGCCAAAATATGCCAAACGGGCTCCCAATCGGAAGGAACCAGTCGTGCCCCCCAGTCCGTCCACAGATTCGACTGAATCGGCAACCAAGCCCATGACAAGAGCACCAGGACTAAATGCAACCATGACTGCTGGCGAACGGAGAGCCACGTCGCAGATGTGTATGCGTAGAGATACCCGAGCAGCAATCCCGATTGAAAAAACAAAAGGCACGATGTCCAAACATGAGAACCACCACCCCACCATGGAAGCAACGACTTACCCATGATCGGCTGTACCAGAAACAACAGGAACGCGTTCGCGATTAGTAAAACACCCAACCTCATACAAACCGTCTCATTCGTACTTGATCACCATTGAGCCCGCATTATGGAGGCACAGCGATCCACAATTCTATTCCAAAGGTTCGATCGAGGGTGCAACTCAAGAAAGACTTCGAGCGTGCCACTTCGGATTGCGGCGACAAATTTGTCAAAATCTTGTTCTACTTGATCGGCATATGCCACTGCAAACGATGCGATCGCTGTGTCGAATTTATCGCTCTTGCCGATATAACCAGAAACTTCTGCGGCTTTTCCAGAACGGGCGTGGGCATGTGCCAATGTCCATCCGCACAACTCTGCGTATTGCATCATCACCTTTGGTGTAAACAACTCGACCACAGGTTTGATCTTCATATCCTTCAGTTGACGGACAAAGAACTGCCCGTTTGCACCTTCGGTCCATCCCAAGAAGATATCGCTGGCAGCTTGCATCATGCGGTATCCATGCACAATTTTTTGGCCGTGGTTCGCATGGTGACCTTTCGAGGCAAACGATTCGAGGACCGATGCGCGCTTGTTTGATCTGCAGGAACAACGGGTCGGTGTCCGACGCCATCAGGAGCATGATTCCGCGGAGAGTTCCAACGCTACCGACACCTACTACCTTGAAAGCGATATCCATCAACTGGAACCGATCGAGCAGTTCCCGGCGATCTTCCTGTAGGGTTTCACGATACATTTCAAAGCTATGCAAAATGTTTTTCCAGTGCGCGTGGTGAACTTCATCCGCCCAGTGGAAGATCAAAGGTGGATTGTCTTTGATCCGAACAAACCCATCCTTCACGGTGGTGAGTTCCGGAAACTCATCAGCCATCACACTATGTTCCCGCGCCTTTTCGAGTCGCTTTTCGGCTCTTTGTTTGGTTTCCTCATCATGGATCGTCGGCAGCAACTCCTCCACATCAATCCGGTCATACCGTGTTTCCAGAACAGTTTTCTCACTGTACTGGAGTGTTCGTATTCGGTACGACTCCATACAACGGTACGCGGCTTCCATCGAAACTTGCTCATCAAAACCATTGTGGCGACCAGCCAAGACAAAACTCGCGGCCAACCGCTTCACATCCCATTCCCAGGGAGCTTTGAGCGTTTCGTCCAAATCGTTGATATCGAAAATCATGCGACGTTCGGGAGTAGCGAACGCTCCGAAGTTCAAAAGATGGCAGTCTCCGCAAACTTGAACATCGATCCCGGAAGTGGGTGTATGCGCCAAATCGGCAGCCATGTTCAGCGCCGTCCCCCGGTAGAACGCAAATGGCGACTCCATCATGCGAGCATGACGAACTGGAATCAGTTCTGGCATGCAGCCGGCATTCGACCGTTCCACCAAAGCAACCGGATCCGGACGGTCGGAACGAGGAGACCAAATCGCATAATCGCTTCGCGGCGTTTTTTCACGTAGTTTTTTCCCATGTGAAAGTCGATCATCTCGATGAATCCATGTTTCGCTCGGATGCCAAGTGTTTCCAGCGCCAATCGCTTCCGTTGCCGCGGAGTGTTTCATGATGATTTCACTTTCGATGCACAGACGTGAGGAATGAGTCTCGGATTGGGTACTAGCTGGAAACCAGCTGCGTTTCTTTCCCCGGAATAACGCCTTGCCTGCAATAGAACCCTCAGTTCGATTCGAACGATAGCGTTCCAGTGACCAGGAATTGGCGTCTCATTGGGAATTGGCGTCAGTCCCGGTCGCAGCGGTCTGGCCCATGCTGTTTTTCAAATCGATTAGTGGTTGTTGACTGACTCTCAAAAAACCGTCTTGGGGGCGATCGAGATCGATGATCAAGGATGCAATCGCTGAAAAGCCGAACACCAGCATCAAGACCGCGGGTGATCGTCGCGACTTCGTCAATGCCTCTTGGTAACCAACGCCAGCCAACGCTAATAAGGCAAGTGCTCCGAGCGATAATCAGAGAATAAGTGGTAGCCGACTTCGCAGTCCGACAAGCACGCGTTCGGCGTGTATATCGATGACCTCATTGAGCGACTGAATGAATAGACTGACCATCAAGGAGTCTGGGGCTTGCCTGGAGACATCGATCGCCGTTTTCCATAATTGCCGATCGGATTGTTCAGCGCGAGCCAGTAATTTCTGCGTATCGCGGGACTCGATAACCTCCAGTCGATCGTCGACGTAGTCGCCATGTTCACGCTGAATCGCAACCGCACCTAAAGGCAGCAGTTCGGCACGCAGATAGGTAGTACCGATCGCGTTGGCTTCGTTGAGAACCAAGGTCCGTTTTTGCTCGAAACGGGAGGCAGCCACCCCGAAGGTGAACGCGAGTAGGAATGCGAGCAACCCCAATGTTGCTCCCACCACCGTACCAACTACTTGTTCCTTCTCATCCGGATAGCTTCGTTGGCGCGACAAACCGACGCGATAGCCGACTTTCACGGAGATCCCCAAAGCCCCGACGATCAACAACGTCACGCACCAAATGGGGATAGAATCCAGGGACATGATCTCCCCCGATCCTTGCTAGAACACTTTCAATCGAACCGTCCGAACCTACGTTGGTTCTGTGAATGAATTTGCACACCATTCACCCAACGCCAACGAGCATCAAGCAACGCTCCTGACACGCTTCGACGGTGTCGCGAATCTTTCGATTATCATAGATCCGCAGTGGAACCTGAAACTCAAAGTTCGGAAATTCCTGCAATATTCAGCCAGGAGTATTCCATCGAAACGACAGGTCATGAAGCTATGCGGCGCGTCGCACTGGATATTCGACACCCGTTTCCGTCGCCGGGATGATGGCAGGAACGCCGAGCGGTGAGCTGCAGAAATCTTGCACTGACTTGGTTTCCAGCAACGAGCCGTCTTGCGAATAAAGCTTGATCTGCTGCTCGTCAATGAACCAAATCAAGCTATAGCCATGGAGTGAGAAACGGCGTCCGCAATAAGAACCGTTTCGAATCAGAGTCGTCTCCAGCATCCCTGATTCCACCGAAGTCGACGGGGATATCATGCCCGTACGGCGACGAACAATCTCGCGAAAGTTTTTTCGAACTGCATCGACAGGTGTGGACATCATGCTGTTCGGTATCGGCACGAACAGTTTACAAGTTTGTCGCAATTGGGAATGTCGTTACAGATTACGGCGTTTGGCCCTTGGGAAAAAGTGGATTTGGTTAAGCTTGGACGGTTGTATCGACCGATCCCACTGAGGTGAGTTTGCTTCCTCTACGCAAGCCAACCGGGAAAAACGAAATGCAAGCATACTTATCTCCTGTTGCCGCCCAAGCTCTCGAGATGGAACTGGGCAAGGACCAACGCCGGTTCGTACATCGTTGGACACCCAGCGAAGGTGCTCCTTGGGGAGCGATGACAGTCATCCACGGTTTTGGGGATCATGGCGGCCGGTTTGCGGGAATGGCGACAAGCCTGGCGAGCTTGGGATTGGCAATCACAGCGATCGATTTGATCGGGCACGGACGAAGCCCTGGTCGTCGGGGTATCATTGAATCTTACGATCAAATGCTCGACGAAGTGGAACTGGCCGTGCGCTGGACAGAAGGTCTATTTCCTCGCATCCCACAGTTTTTGTTTGGACAAAGCATGGGAGGTAATCTCGTCATCAATTGGTTGCTCAGGCGAGGAACCAGTGATGTTCCACTTCGAGGTGCCATCGCGGGGTCACCGATGTTGCGAGCATCGAACATGCCCCAAGAAAAGATCATGAACGCGGGGAGATGGCTGGCTAAATGCGTACCTAATCTCCGCATACCTACACCGGTCCAAGTCAACAAACTGAGTCAGAACAGGCAAGCCCAAGATGCATATTTGCGAGACCCTTGGGTTCACCGATCGATGTCGCTGCGTCTCGCTGCTTGCCTGATCGATGGCGGTTTGTGGGCCATTGAAAATGCATCCCAACTTCCGATACCGATGCTGTTGATGCACGGAACCGACGATCAGCTGACCTGCCCAACAGGGACCGAGGAGTTTTGCCACAGAGCGGGCGGCATGGCGACGTATTCCTCGTGGTCGAATTGCCGGCACGATTTGCATGACGAGCCCGTTCGAGAACAGGTCTTTGCGAAAATGACCGATTGGCTCAAAAGCCAATGCATTACCACCTATCGTCTCCACCCCCAAAAGCGAATCGCAGCCACTGCAATTCCAACGGCGGCGTAATTCCAACGGCGGCGTAATTCCAATGGCGGCGTAATTCCAATGGCGGCGTCATGCCCAGGCCGGCGCGATTCGCAGGCGCATTTCCTGCCGAGGTGGCCCACGGTGCCCGGCCCAGACCAAAATCCGTCGACTTTCTCCCTGACCAGATCGGCCAGAACGGGGGGTATTTTTGGGACCTGCTACAAGTTTCAAGACCGTCTGTTAGTAACTCTGGATCCTGTTAGGATGGGGAGTTCCTGTTAGTATTGAGGGATCCTGGGGGAGCTCCTATACTACTCCCCTTTGAATTGCAGGAATTTTAGCGAAGCCATCGCCATGAAAAGTGAACGCAGCAAAGTTCAAGAGTCCGATTTATTGGCCGACAAAATCGAGCATTTCGTGGCTCAGATCAAGCCGTACTTGCCGGCCGCACTCGGCGTGACCGCCGTTGCGATCCTGGGGATGCTCGGGTATGGTTTTTACACCAGCCAAATTGAGACTCGGGCCGCACGGGCGTGGACCGACTTTTACTTCTCTGACACGCAATCACAAGATCTCGAAGCGATTTCGAAGGATTTCGCAGATACTTCGGCCGGTCCGTGGGCTCGTTTGACCGCGGGCGACGCGAACATGTCGAAAGCGATGGAGAAGTGGAACCTCGACAAGAACCTCTCCGACCAGTTCTTCCAACAAGCGGTAGATGATTACCGCGAAGTCGCGATTCGGGCTACCGATTCCTTCGTGAAGAGCCGCGCCCTGCATGGTCTGGGCCAAGCCCTCGAAGGACTTGGCAAAAGGACCGACGCCCTCGCCGAGTACCAAAAGATCACGGCTCTCACGGGACTCGGAGCCGAGTTCATTGCGGAGATCAATCAGCGGATCACTTGGCTCGATAGCAAAGATGGCAAGGATTTCTTTGCATGGTACACCGAAAAGCGCACCAATGCACCCGCTCCTGCAACAGGCGGGACCGGACTACCAGGACTACCCAACCTGCCTAACTTCAACTTCCCGCCGACCGGTGCATCACCTGCGGTTCCTCCGGTAGTTCCTGCGACCGAACCTGCAACAACAACCGATCCAGCTCCAGCTACTGAACCCGCACCTGCGACGGAACCCGCACCTGCGACGGAACCCGCACCTGCGACGGAACCCTCACCAAGCACGCCAGCAGCCGATGCACCGACAGGTTCCGCCTCCACTGATAAACCTTGATCCTATCCCTCCCTCGCATCTAACCAAGGCCCTTTTTGAGGTGGTCCGATCCGGTTCAGCGAGATTAAGCGTTGAGCCATTGCGTGAATAAATCCAATCCAAACCGTCGCTCGCCGAGAAGCAAAGACCGACAAGGCCCTAAGGGATCCAAACTGCCGATGGACGAACTCGTCCTACCGCAAACGGAGCCTATCGAGGATGGTGGGGATAATGCACCTGCAACCGATGAGATCGATACCGACGACGCGAGTGATGGCTTAGGTGCATCGAGCGACGCACTGGGATCCGTCTATGTTGCAACCGATCCTGTCTCCCTGAAGAATCTCAGCTTCACGGTCACCGAGGAGCATGCGAACACTCGGATCGATCTTTACCTCACATTGATGATCGATGGCTACAGCCGAGTTTTTTTACGCCGCGTGGTGATGAATGAGAGCGTTCTTGTGGACGGGCGTCCCGTGAAACCGGCGTTTCGTGTTTTTCCCGGCCAAGTCGTACAAATCGTCGATTTGCCCCCAGCACCTACTGATGGCCCGATCCCGGAGGCAATCCCCCTCGACGTACTTTATGAGGATGAGTATCTGGTCGCCATCAACAAGCCAGCTGGCATGGTGGTGCATCCTGCAAAGGGGCATTGGTCAGGTACGCTGACCGCCGCGTTAGCTCATCATTTCAAAGAGCTCAGCGATGCCGGTGGCCCGACACGACCAGGAATCGTCCACCGGTTGGATCGCGAAACCAGCGGCGTGATCTTGATCGCCAAGACCAACGAAGTCCACTTCAAGCTTTGCGCTCAATTCGAAGCTCGCGATGTTCATAAGTCCTATATCACCATCGTGAGCGGCCGGCTCGATCGCGATCGAGATCGGATTATCCAAGCCATCGGCCACCACCCCTACCAACGAGAAAAGATGGCGATCCGAAATGGACATCCGAGTAGCCGTTACGCGGAAACCCAATTCGAGGTGACCCATCGCTTCCCTGGCTATGCCGTGCTCCAGGTATTTCCGAAGACTGGCCGGACGCACCAGATTCGAGTCCATTTAGCCCATATCGGCTGCCCGGTCCTCTGCGATCGATTGTATGCGGGTCACACGCAAATCACACGAGGCCAATTGCTGCGACGACAAGCTCGAGGGTTGCCGAATCGGGAACAAGATTCCGAAGTAATTTTAGAACGCCAAGCACTGCACGCGGCACAGATCGAGTTTACCCATCCGAGAAGTGGGCAACCTATCGTGATCTCAGCTCCTTTAGCTGCCGATATGCAACGAGTCATCGATGTCCTGCAACAAGGTGACTAATCCGGGACTGCTCATCGATGGATTTTTCCAAAGATGCGCCCTGATCACCCCGGATGTACCCTTGCCAAACGGTGCCCAATGCGAAAGATACATGGATTCCGGCACAAACCATTCGTGAAAGGAAACGACTAGTGAATAGGGATTATCGCATGCCTCCTGTTTTTGACTCCCATGCGCATCAGAGTTACCAGCGTCAGCGACAGATGACGTTGGGAGATTTGCTGCTGGAAAATCGAATTGTTTTTCTCCAAGGGGAAATCTATGCCGGCAACGCCAACGAAGTCGTCATGAAATTGCTGTACCTGCAAAGCGAAAACCGCCGCAAGGACATCCACTTTTATATCAACTCACCCGGGGGTGAAGTCCGGGCGACTCTGGCGATCTACGACACGATGCAAATGCTCAGCTGTCCTGTCGCGACTTATTGCGTCGGTGAAGCTGCCAGCGGAGCAGCGGTGCTGCTCGCTGGAGGTACTGCCGGCAAACGATATTGCTTGCCCAATAGCACGGTGATGGTACACCAGCCTCACGGTGGCGTTCGCGGACAAGTCTCCGATATCGAGATCCAAGCTCGCGAAATCCTTCGGCTCCGAAGCCAACTCAACGATATCTTGGCGAAGCATACGGGCAAGACTGCAGTTCAGATCGCAGCCGATACCGAACGGGATTACTTCCTCACTGCCCTCGAAGCCAAAGAATATGGTTTGGTCGACGAGATTCTCGCGAAAACCGCGGTCGAAGAAGACAAGTAACCCGAATCGACTGCGCGACGAGTGCGCGGTCAAACCCCACCAGATCCAACTCAGAACATTACTCCCTATCGGGAACCGAGGAAAGCTATGCCACTCATTCCATACGTGATCGAAAAGAGCGGTCGTGAAGAACGGGTCTACGACATCTACAGCCGATTGCTCAAAGATCGCATCATCTTCCTAGGAACAGACGTCAACGACGAGATCGCCAACGCCCTCGTCGCGCAGATGCTCTTCTTGCAGTCGGATGATCCTAAAGCGGATATCCACATGTACATCAACAGCCCTGGCGGAAGCGTCAGCGCAGGGATGGCAATTTATGACACGATGCAATTCGTTTCCTGCGATGTGGCTACCTACTGCATCGGCCAAGCGGCATCGATGGGTGCTGTACTCTTAACCGCAGGCGCCAAGGGAAAACGCTACTCGCTCCCTAATTCTCGGATCATGATCCACCAGCCGCTCGCTGGGATGCAAGGTACCGCCGAAGAGATCTCCATCCACGTGCGTGAGTTCCAGCGAACCAAACGCCGGTTAAACGAGATCCTTATTCGTCACTGCGGACAAAGCCTTGAAAAGATCGAGAAGGATACCGATCGAGATCGATTCATGGATCCCGAAGAAGCATGCGCTTATGGGCTCATCGACAAAGTGATCGAATCGATGCCGCGCGTTGAACCACCTGCCGCTAGCTGACACCGCGTGATTAGTTCCGGTCACTATACGCAGATCGGCCCAAGGCAATCATCACGCTCAAACATGGAAGTAAGAATACGATTTCAATGCTTTTGCGCCCCAGGATATCTCGCAAAGAAAAAGAATTCGAGGCAGTGCGAACTTTATTCCGCATCAGGAAAGATTGCACAGAAATCAATCTAAGTATCGGCATGGAGTTGAATTGTTGTCTTTTCAGATCGCGTCAATTTCGTGCGAATTTCGACGGAACTCGATCGAACTTCAAGGGTGTCTGGGTCGTCACATTTAGTTTGTTTTCCTCTAGAGAATCGAAGCGTGGCCTGTACCTGGTCTCCTTCAAGCTCCTCAATCAATACTTCTGCTCCGAAAATGACATAGTCAAATGGTGGATTTGCTGAGCTGATTCCTGTACTCACCGTAAACGAACAAGGTCTATTGACAATAGCGACCATGTCAGGCTCTGAAACGGTACGTGTTAGAAACCCTTCCCTTTCGTAACACCTCATGCGAATTCTGTAAGTTTGTAGCGGTTCGTCCTGCGCCAACTCGGGGGCGGCCGCTGAGCTCGGTGGTTGTTGCAGTTGCTGGGCCACGGCAATCGCCAAGCAAGTTACCAGACCGCAGGTTACTAACAAGAATATCAAGGAACGCATTGCAAACCTCTTTTAGAAATTTCTCCTAGAAATCGTGATCAAGACGGGACGTAGAAATTTCGATTAACAAACTCAACAGCAGTCAATCGGAACACAAGACAGCCAGAAACTCAAACGTGCGAACTGAGAGAAACGCGAGGGCGTTGCTGTCACTGCAGGTTCGCCTCAGGCAAACTTTCTGACCTATGCAAGTTTTTGGCGGTTAGCGACCGAGGCAAGGCTCTGCCACGAGAGGTCTTGGCCGAGTGCTTCCATGTAGGTACCCGCACGATCCCAATCTTCTTCGGTTTCCATCAGGAACTTCATGGAATCGCTCGACAATTGTGCGGGCAAGGGAATCCAATGGGCTCGGAATTGGTTCGCATGGAGTCGCATCAACTGCGGGACATCGAGTGGGTCTGGGGCGAGTCCCTCGGTGATTAGCTTGGTCAATCCTTTCGCTGAACTCATCTCAGCCACCAACCCTAATCGTTGCAGTGAGAAATTCGGTGAGTTAAGTGCGACGAAGCCCACAAAGTCGCTGCCCGCTTGCGAAAGCCCGCGAGCTATCAACCTGTCTACCAATGCTGGATCCATGAATGGGCACATCGGATTGACGTGGACGACCCAATCGGCATGCTGTGAATCCGCGATCTCTGCGGCTCGCTGTGCGGGTGTCGTCAAGACACTCGGGATCCACTTGGCATGGCAAAGTCGCGACTGGTTAAGAATCGAACGGTATTTAGCCGGCCCCGTGACGACGACCGAGTCAACCAGCGTCGATTCCCCAAGCCGTCGTATGCTCCACTCGAGCAGCGTCAATCCGTCGAGACGGTTCAAGGCGCTCTCAATCCGAGGTTTTCGTGCCCCCGAATCCACGGCGAGATCGATCAGGGCGAGGGTTTGACGCGGTTTACTAGTCATCTCGTTTGCTCCTTGCTTTCGGACCATCAGGGCTTTCGGACCATCATGGGGTTGCCGACGTCCAAGTCCTCTCGTCGAAGAGAGTCGTGGAAGTCCAGGATCAATTAGCCATTCATGCTGCCTGCTCACTGCGTAAGTCTAAGTTATATGCGACTTTTCCTCGATTGCCACACTCAAACCCCTTGGCAGTGCCGGAAAATACCCTGCTGTCTACCAAAAACTTAGCGGCACATCCCTTACCCTCTGGGGTTTTAAGGGCTGGGTTTTCAGTGGCCGAAAGTTTGCTAGCGTCCACTGCCGAGCCATTTTGGTCGATTACTATTTGGGGAGCCGCGTCGTTTACCCCGTTACCCGTTTATGCATCTTGCCGATCGGAAACCTATCCGTGGACACTACCCGTTCTCGTGCGAGCAACGAGAGTTTGATTCCAAAATCGCCCTCACTTCCCGTGGATGCACGGGCGATGCAAGGTGTATGGTTGCTGATCGCGTCCCTTGGGGTATTCTTTTTCTCGAGCATCCTGCTGTATGTCGTCTACGTTTACATGCGTGTGAACGGCGACCGGCCACTGACCCAGGAGTTCTTGATCCCGTGGAGCTTCCTGCCATCTACATTGCTGCTGATAGGCGTCTCGGTCTGTTTGGAGATCGCAACTCGAGCAGCAAAACGCGATCGCAATGGTTCCGTCAAACGTTTCACGATCGCGGCATGCGTGATGGGGATCGGATTTCTGTTCGTGCAATCGGATGGGATGAAGCGACTTTTGGACGGTTTAGCCAATGCCCCAACTCGCAATGAGAGCGCCTACGGTTACACATTCATCCTCGCATTCCTCCATGCTGCGCACGTGGTCGGTGGAGTGGTTGGGTTGTGGTGGACAACCCGCAACGCACTTCGAAACCAGTACGATCACGAACGGAGTTTTGGGCTCCGATTCTGTACGTTGTACTGGCACTTCCTCGATATCGTCTGGGTGATACTCATCCTCTGTTTTTGGATCACGCTCTGGCTGGTAAACTCCCGCGTGGCGGGCTAGATACGTCCGACTGATTGCCAGTTGCAGGATAAGAAATCCATTTCGCGAGTTCACTCATACTGCAGTGCAGACGCCAAATTCAAGCGGGCAGCGCGTTCAGCGGGAAGCATTGCTGCTAGTGTGACCACGACGATCTCGCAAAGAATCGCAGCGAACATCATCCAAGGGTAAAGCTGGAATCGAACCGCATGGCCGGTAACTACCATCGTGCTGATATTGATCACCGATGCGATCCCAACCCCGAGCACAACGCCGGGAATGATACCGATCAATGACATGATCCAAGCTTGGGCTAAGATCATCTTGCGAATTTGAGAGCGTGTCATTGCGATGACGCGGAGCATTCCGATTTCGCGAGTTTGTTCGAGGATGTTCATGGCGAGCGTATTGATCAAGCCAAACGCGGCGATCAATGCTCCGAGCGCGAGAACCGCCCAAAGCCCACCGACAACTCCGTTGATCATTCCTTCGATGATGTTCGCAAGGTCGCTGAACGATTGGAACATGAGGCCTTCGCTATCGGCGAGGGCCTTCAAGCTTTCAGCGACCTTTGCTCGCCGCCCCGGTTCGACTTGGATGATCACCGCATCGGTCCCATCGACATTGAGCAACGTTTTCGCTTGCTCCGCCTCCATATACAGCGTCAATCCACCGGCGAGGTATTCGTTGGTGACCCCAGCGATCTCCAAGCGAGTCTTGCCCTCATTGGTCTCTAGCTCGATCGAATCCCCAGGACCTAATTGCATCCGCTCGGAGAGAACCGACCCCAAGACCACACGACCTTCGTGGATGCCTTGCATGACGTCAGCCTCGGTACCCCGGACCAAATCAAAAAAGTCCTGTGATTCCGAATTGAATTTGCGGACCACGACGATCACCGAGCTTTCGCCAGCCCGGGCGCTTACGAAACGCAACGTATCCACGAGCTTCACCCCAGCGACCTCTTCCACGCGCTGAACGAATCCATCCGGCATATCCGCCGCATGGCCACTGCTCATGTCGGGCATAGCGGCTCGTATAAAAAAGTCACCGACAATCGTGCGTCGGTACCAACTCTGCACATCCCGGATGTTGTCGAAGATGGTGCTGGCCATACCGAGTCCCATCGCCATAGCAACCAGCATGATTCCAATGGTCATCGCCGAGCGACCAGGATGTCGCATGATTTGCCGTCGGGCCAACCGAGTTTCGGTGGGGAACCAAAGCATCAGCGGGGCGGCGGCCAGCAACGTCAACGATTCGAGGCTCGCCGGGAGCAACAAAATCACTCCCAAAATCACCAGGACGATGCCAGGTGTTCCGAGCTGAACATTGATGATTTCCAGCGTTGCGATCGTTTGAATGATCGCACCGACAATGATGAGAACGGTACCCCCTTGAAACCATTTCCAATAAGGTGCGTTTTTATCGCTCTCTGCCACGATCTTCATCGCGTCCGAGGGAGATGCGAGGGAAGCCATCATGGCTGGGATACCTGCCCCTAGAACCGAAACCACAATGCCACAAACCATCGCCAAAATCATGGGCAGAACATCGAATGGGGCCTGCGGTATATCGATTTGTAGCAACGCCGATGTCGATCGATTGAGGACGGAGGCACCAAAGTATCCGCATGCGCAACCGATCGCGCTGCCGATAACACCCAACAAAAATCCTTCGCTCAGGATCATCCGGAGAAGTTGCTTGCGAGTAGTACCGATCGCCCGCAGGATACCCAGCTGCCGCCTTCGCTCACCGATGTTCATCTGAAACGTATTAAAAATGATGAAGGCGGCCATGATCAGCGAAAAAATCGTTGCAATCAAAAGTCCGCGTTGAATGGCATAAGTGCTTTCGCTCGCCAGTTCACTTCGCATACTCGGGCGACGGACACTCACTCCTTCTGGGAGTTGCTTTGCGATGGTCGTTTCCAAAGATTCCAGTTGTTTCTCATCGCGAGCGACCAACTGCACCAAGTCGAGTTTACCAGGGGAGCGAGTCCATTTTTGAACGACGCGCAGCGGAGCGACAACAACGGCAGACTGTAGGGCTGAAGATGCATCTTTCGATCGAATCCAACCACCGATCTTGGCCGTTTGATTACCTCCCTTGGTCAACAATTTAACTTGTTGCCCGATCGCCAAGTTTGCAGCTTTCCCAAAGCCTTCGTCGATAAAGACTTCTTGTTCCTTCCCAGCTTCTGTTGTTTCCGGGACTGCTGTATCGGTGGTTCCGGTTTTTTTGCTCGACGTCTCTCCTCGATCATCGGTTCCGCGAATAATTTCCGTATTCCGAACCAACTGGTCCTGTTCGAGGTCGACCCCCAGCAGTTGGACTCGAAATTTCCTCGGTTCTCTTTTCGAAGTGTCCTTGTTGGGATCGGGAGCCTCGGGCTCGGTCGATTCCGACCCCGAAGACTTGGCCTCAGGGGCGGTCATGGTCGCGAATCGGCGGATCGCCGGAGAGATGACTTCTAACCCTTCGGTATCCGTCAAAAACGCGACTTGCTTGGCGTCGAACGAACTCCCGCCGACCGACTGAATCTCAAGTGACGTGCGACCAGTGACGGCTTGCACCATAGCCACTTGGGCAAGTCGTGCCGATTTAGACGATAGAGCTGTTGCAACGATGGCACCTGCACCAATGACGATGCTCAGGATCGTCAATAGCGTCCGAGCCGGACGGTTTTGGAGTTCGCGTTGGGAGAGTCTGCGCAATGGCATAAGTGGCGATCAACCCGTCGATGGTTGGGGCGAACTGATTTGGAATGCCGATGCATCCCGTGCGAAATCGTCTTGAGAAATATCTTTTTCGATATTCCCGTCGCGGAATTTCAGCAGACGAAACGCGGACCGTGCGACGTGCGCATCATGCGTAACCATCACAATGGTCTGGTTCAAGTCGGCGGCGAGGGAACGGAGCAGTTCCGTGACTCGCCCCGATTGCCTGGAATCCAAGTTGCCCGTCGGCTCATCTGCCAGCAGGATCACGGGCTCGATGGCGATCGCACGGGCAACGGCGACCCGCTGCTGCTCCCCTCCGGACAGTTTCGAAGGGATATGATCGCGGCGATGAAGCATCTCAACCCGCTCGAGGGCTTTCGCAGCCCGCTCGCTAGCGACCTTGCGAGGCACCCCGTCCAGTTCAATGGGAAGGGCTACATTTTCGAGAGCAGAAAGGGTTGGGATCAGGTTGAAGGCTTGAAAAACGAAGCCGATTTTGCGCCGACGAATCAGGGTTCTCTGATCGTCGTCCAACGATCCAAGGTCGATTCCATCAAGGATGACTTGGCCGCTCGTCGGGGGCTCGATCCCACCGATAATGCTCATCAACGTGCTTTTCCCAGATCCGCTAGGGCCCATCAAAGCAACAAATTCCCCCGCCTCGATCGTCAAATTGACGCCGCGGAGAACTTCGATCGCAATATCCCCTGAGCCGAACTGTTTGGTCAGGTTGCGGGTCTCAATGATTGCCATGCCGGGGAGAAGCCATAAGGAGTTTGGGCGATCCGAAGTCCGGATTATAAGCATAAATGCTCATCCTGCGGACCTCAAAAATGGGCCGGGGGGGACTCCCTTCCGTTCCCCGGTAGCGGTGATGACAGCCCCAAGTGATGTGATATCATCTTTTTGTCGTTTGAGCCGAGAACTCCCACCCTGGGGTGGCAAGCGGAGATTTCTTTTTTGGAACGGGTAAACCATCCGACACTAGCGCAGGAGGAGGCGTGCGGTATGAGGATTGTCGTTACTGGCGCTACGGGGTTGCTCGGGAACAACATCGTTCGCATGGCGATCGACAAAGGGCACGATGTCGTTGCCATTTCACGCACCGCGTCGAAGTCCAAAGCCCTTTCAGGGTTACGTCTGGAACCCGTGGATGCAGATATCACCGACTGGGATCGCATTTCGAAGAACATCGAGGGACCGGTCCATGCCATCGTGCACTGCGCTGCCCATATCCATATCGGCTGGAAGCAATTGGAACAGGGGAATCACACCAATGGCAATGGAACCCGAAATGCCCTCCGACTGGCCGAAGAGCGGGGCTGCCGCTGCATTCATGTATCCACGGTCAACACACTCTCGATCGGTTCCAAAAATCAAATCGTCGAAGAGGACACGCCTGGTGATGGCCAGATACCGTGCACTTATGTTGTCACCAAAAGGGCGGCTGAACAGGAATCGCGGGCCTACATTAGTCGTGGTGGAGACGCCGTAATCGTGTATCCTGGGTTCATGCTCGGGCCGTGGGACTGGAAACCCAGCAGTGGCCGAATGATCTGCGATTTGCGCGGTGGAGCTCCTCCGTGGGCTCCGTCTGGAGGCTGCAGCGTCTGCGATCCTAGAGATGTGGCGAGCGCCATCTTGGCGGCGATCGATCGGGCACCTCGGGGCGGCCGATTTATTCTGGGGGGAGAGAATTGGACCTACATGCAGCTTTGGCGTGAGATCACCTCCCAGTTGGGCTCTCGTAAGCCACTGACCACCATGAGATTCTTGGTTCCCTGGATTGCCGGAACGGTCGGAGATTGCGTTGGACGACTGACCTCGGAGGAACCGATCATCAATTCCGCAGCAATTGCGATGGGAAGTCAATTCCATTGGTATTCCAGCGAACGCGCAGCAACGCAATTGGGATATCGATCCCGTCCCGCGAAAGAATCCATTCGAGATGCCATCGCATGGCTCAGGCAGTTCGAGTACTTACCGAAAGCGAAGAGCTAGCCCGTGAATCCTCTCAAGCGTCTCAGGATTCGGCTCCATCGTTGGCTGATCCCCTACGGGCTCGACACGCGGAAAAAACGTGGAGACCGGATGGTGCTTGAAAATATCATTTTCCCGGAACTCATTCGGAGCCCTCAATACCAGAGCATTTTGTTTGTGGGCTGCGCGTGGTACACGCTTCACTACCCAAACCTCTTTAAGACGAAGAACTTTACCACTCTGGAAATCGATCCCAGCCAACGATGTTTTGGAGCTATGCAACACATCATCGATTCGTGCGAACAGTTGGAGCGGTACTTTCAACCGGGCCAACTCGATTGCATCGTGTTCAATGGAGTCTACGGATTCGGACTCGATGACCCCAACGATGTGGATCGGACGTTCCTAGCCATGCATCATATGCTGCGAGACCAAGGCTTGCTTGTTTTTGGCAGGAATGATCTTCCGCAACATTCTCCTTGCGACCTCGACGTTATCCCATCGATCGCTTATTTTTCCCCAGTCATCTTTGATCCCTTGGGATGCTCAGAATACTCCTCGGACCCAACCAATCGGCATGTGTTTCAGTTCTTAGCAAATCAAGCGACCACATCGAATACCAGCCCTGAAAACACTGGCCCTGAACTCGAAGCATAGTCACTTCCATGTCAACTCATGAATCTAAATCGCTCGAGTCTCCAGCGGATTCCCTACACACCCCTGAGCATAATACTCCATCCTGGGGAATCTACTCTGAAGGAATCGAGCGAGCCATTGCGATCGCCGTCCACTTCCATCGCGGTCAGCGCGACAAAGCCGGTGAGTGCTATCTGCTACATTTGCTCCGAGTGATGCTGTCGAGCGACACACATGAAGCGCAACAAGTCGGCGTATTGCACGATGTGTTGGAAGATACGGCGGCGACTCCAACTGTACTCTCGGAAGCAGGCGTTTCGGACGAAATCATCGAAGCGGTGATGCTACTCACCAAACCCCAGGAGATGCACTACTCAAGCTACATTGCGCGCCTCGCTAAAAATCCACTCGCCGCTGAAGTAAAACGCAATGACTTGCGAGACAATTACTCGATTGGCCGTGTCGCTTACCGATCCGAAGCGACCGCAGAAGACGCGATGAGAATCCAACGCTATGTGCTGGCGTACCATTTCCTCAGCGGGAACATCGACGAGCCATCCTTCTTCGACCGCATGTCGGGTCTCGAATAAGTGCCGCTATTTCCTCGACCGTAAGGCTAGAGCGATCGCTGCTTTTGAACTATGCTGTCGGTTTCGGCAGCGGCACCACCCCAAGCCGTTGACCCTCACACGCTCCTTTTGTCATCCGTCCGTTTAGTCATCCATTCATCCGATCGATTTCTACCATGTCACAGATCGAAAAGAAGCTAGAGGCCCTCGGGCTGCAACTACCCCCCGCGCCAAAGCCAGTCGGGTTGTACAAGCCGATGCTTGTTGTTGGGAATTTGGCCTATTTGTCAGGTCACGGCCCGCTAAGAAACGATGGAACGATCATGCTCGGTCGCGTCGGAGCAGACCTGGATGTCGAGGGTGGCAAAGCTGCTGCTCAGCAGACTGCTTTGGCGATGCTGGCTACACTCAAGTCCGGCCTAGGAAGCCTCGATCGCGTCGTTCGCGTCGTTAAACTGTTGGGTTTAGTGCGTTGCACCGATGAGTTCGGACAAAGCCCCTTAGTGATCAATGGCTGCAGCCAAGTCTTCGTCGACCTCTGGGGGAGTGACTTGGGGGTTGGCGTTCGAAGCGCTCTCGGGACCAATTCGCTTCCAGGCGGTATGGCGGTCGAGGTTGAAGGAATTTTTGAGATCCAATAATCAGCGCACAGGCCTATCTTATAACCATCCAGTCATTGCATGAGTGAAAAACAGACCCTCTCTTTTCTTTCCCGGACCCTTGAAAAAGCGGGTTTGCAGCCGAAAACAAAGTACGGCCAAAACTTCCTCGTCGATCTCAACTTGCTCAACATCCTGATCGATGGAGCGGACCTGACCCCGAGCGATGTGGTGCTCGAAATTGGGACGGGACTAGGCTCATTGACCAAAACAATTGCAACGAAGGTAGGAGCGGTTATCACCGTAGAAGTCGACCGTGACCTTCAGGCGCTCGCCGCCAAGGAACTGAGGAGTTTTTCCAACGTCCAGCTTCTCTCGTGCGATGCGCTTCGAAATAAAAATCATTTGCGCGATGAGGTACTCGATGCTGTACGAGCGGCGATGGGCCGAATACCGAATGCCAGATTCAAACTGGTCTCCAACCTTCCCTACAACGTAGCAACCCCGATCATCAGCAACCTGCTTACAGTCGCACCGCTGGTTGAGCGAATGGTGGTAACTATCCAGAAGGAACTGGGCGAACGGATAACAGCCCCTCCTTCGTGCAAGGACTACAGCGCTCTGTCGGTGTGGATGCAAGCCCTCGGAGATTGCGAGGTACTCCGAGTTCTTCCACCGACCGTTTTTTGGCCGCAACCGAAAGTTGACTCGGCCATCCTTCGGATCCGACCCAACCCAACGAAGCGGGTTCGTATCGCAGATCTCGAATTCTTCCACACTCGACTTCGAGCGCTTTTTTTCCATCGGCGAAAATTCTTGCGAAGCCAATTGGCGACTGCATTGCAAGACGATTTGGACAAGCCTCAGATCGATGCGATCATGCAGTCGAAAGGCTATGCCCCAAACCTCCGTGCCGAACAGCTTACCGTCGAGCAAATCATCGAATTGCTTGAAGCGTGCCGACAGGCTATTCCGGCCAAGTAACATCTTGCAGAGCCAGCACTCGCAGAACAAGCACCATCGAGAGTCGAAGCGGTAGCCAAGCATCCGGATCGATCTAAGTAGCACGCCGTTTCTGCTGCTCCAGCGAGAGCAACGCCGCGCGGACGACGCGTTCGGCATCGAGATCATTCATGCACTGTGTATGCTTCAATGGGCATTCGTACTTGCCGCACGGCTGGCACGCTAAGCCGAGCGTGACGATCGTTTCGGGCTCGTTGTAGCTACGGGTCATATCAGGTGCGACCGATCCGAACATGGAGATCACCGGCTTGTTCATGGCGACAGCGATATGGCGAGGCCCGCTGTCGGTCGATACCACCAAGACCGACCTCTCGATGACCGCCTTGCTGAGCCCAAGTGGCAACGAAGTCCATCGACCCATGCTTCGGACACCGGGTAATGCCGTTTGTTCTTCGATGCGGTTCGCGATCTCGCGTTCGGCCGGCCCGCAATGAACCATGATTTGGTAGCCATGCTGGCGGCTTAGTTCACTGGCGGCTCGTACCGCGTGTTCGATCGGCCATCGTTTGGTTTCTGCAGTAGCAGCCCCCGTGTTGAGAAGAATCGTTGGACGTTCAGGAATAAAGCCAACCTC
>VGZN01000011.1 GCA_016872635.1 Planctomycetota bacterium
TATGTGTCTCTACCTGTTTTTCTCTGCATGTGATGCAAGACGCGTCGGACGCATCCACGGCGATCGAGAAGAATCAAATCCCCGCAGAGAATCAAGATCCTCAGTGAAAAAGCCGTTTCATGTCCCAACGTTGGCATCGTAGGCGGATCAAACAGGGGTGTCAAGCAACCTGAATCTGCTTGCTGTCGGCGCCTAACGCACCTAATATTAAACAAATCGATATCGTTTTAATCAGCCAGTCGCTTCTACCCATCCTTACTCGTCAGAAATCTCAAGGTCCGTCGCTGTGTCCCTTTCCAACCTAGACCGAGATTTGGTGCGTGCCTGCTTGCAAGGCGATGCGGTTGCATGGAGGACATTTTGCGAACGTTTTGCTGGTTTGATCACACGGGTCGTCGAGCAGACTGCCCGTTTGTTTGAGGTGGATATCGATAAACCCACCACTAACGAGCTTGTGTCCGAAGTTTTCAGCTCAATCGTCGATCGCAATTTCAACCTTCTTCAGCGGTTTCGCGGTGAAAGCTCGCTGGCAACCTATTTGACGATCGTCGCCCGACGCGTGGTGGTGAGAAAGATCCAGGGAGCGAAGGTTCACGTTTCCAAAAGCAACTCCGAAGTACTCTCACATGCCTTGCCAGGCGATATCCTGGAACATCGCCTCGACCCGCAATCGTCGCAGTCGCCGTCCGCTTCTACTTCATCGACTTCGATGCCGGTGGGGCGTATCCAGCCTTAGGACAGCGGGACTGTGTTCTAAGCTTAACAAGCGTACCGGGGCTCAACGAAACCTACGGGCTCAGAGGCATCGATGTGATCCAGCACCTTAACAATTTCGAGGCGGACTTGATTCCGTGAAAGACATCTTGAGAATTCTTCGGAAATGCTTGACGATAAGGGTGACTGAATAAAGCCAAATTCCGCCATCGTTTCCCCCCTGATTGGTAGTTTGAATCCTAGGATCCTCTGCAGACATCCACGATGCAGGCCGCATAGTATGATGCGAGCCGGCCTCCCCGCGCAGAGATCACCGCAACGAAGCCACCTCGAGCCCATATGCCTACCGATTCGAATCGGGTGAACCAGTCACTCAATCACACACCTCGACTCCCTGATGGAGCGGACAAAGCTCTCGATGCTTTGCATTTCCAGCTCGATCCTCAATCCGATTATCCCGAAGTCGAAGTTGCTGTGCCTAGCAAACCCAACCGGTGGTTTCAACGTTGGCGGATGCCGATCCTTCTTTTGGTAGCATCCATCCTATCGATGACTTGGGCTGGACTTACCGTTTGGTCCCCAGTTGAAATCCTTGAAACGGCATACAACCAAGGCTCACTCTTTGAGGTCCGACGGTCCGTACTGGCGAACTGGATTCCTGGACTTCTCTTCTCATTATCTCTCACAGCGATCTTAGGCTCTCATGAATTGGGGCATTACATCGTGACCCGCTGCTACGGGATTCGATCCACCCCGCCCCTCTTCATTCCCTTTCCGATCAGCCCTATAGGAACATGCGGTGCGGTTATCCTTATGGAAGGCAGGCAAGCCGATCGTCGACAGATCTTTGATATCGGTATCGCTGGACCACTCGCTGGGATGGTAATCGCGATTCCGATCGCGATCGCGGGTCTTATGGTGGATGTTCCACTTCGGTCTGGGGGAGTTGCATCCTACACCTTTGGCCAACCGATCCTCATCCAAATGCTGGCGAAACTTGTCCCTGCAGCCTCGTTCCCGATGCAGCATACACCGACGGACTCCTTCGATCCCGAAGGCCGTCCCAGAGTGTTCTCACAAGACAACACGCCGGGGGCGATTCCAATGACCCCTGATATCCAAGGTGGTTCAGGATGGCTCTTTGAATCGAAGTGGGTCTTCGGCATCACCAATGTCGACATGAATCCGCTCCTGATGGCCGCCTGGGTAGGCTTGCTTGTCACGGGCTTAAACATGATTCCTATCAGCCAACTCGATGGTGGGCATGTTATCTTCGGACTGCTCGGTGAAAAATCTCGTTACGTGAGTTGGACGACCTACTTCGCATGCGTCGCATATGTGATCTTTGGCGCAGTGATCTATCGCCAGGGCTTGTTCGTTGTCATGTTGATCTTGGTCTCGCTCATGGGAGTAAAGCATCCCCCCAGCCGAAACGACAATGTCCCGATGGGGTTTTTCCGCCAAATGCTCGGTTGGTGCGCACTGCTGCTTCCTATCCTTTGCATTCCATTGCGCCCTGTAACACTCGCGATTTAGCTTGGATGATTCCACGGCACCGCAAATGTGGTGCACGACTGGCCGCTGTTTACTTTTTGTCAAACCACACTGCTGCTCCTTGAGATGCGCAAACCAAAGTCGGTTGTGAAACGACCCAACAGTCAAATGCGAGTCGCGATTGCATTCGTGATCGTTGCAACCCTGTTTGGCTTAATCGCCTCAGGACTAAAAGCCGCCGACGACAACACGTACCAAGCGCTGCACTCGCTTGCCTTAGTCGTCATGCTGCTGGCTTACATCTTTTTCATTTCTACGATTCTCTCTTCGAAAAACGAAGCGGTTAGCCCTTTGGGATTATCTGTTTCGCCAAATCCTTCCGACCAAAACATATCCTTCCTCGACTTGAACTGCTTGCTCGATCAGATCTTTCATATCGATGACTCCATCGGCGAATGGGATACCCATGCCCCAATGAGCCATGAAACTTCTATCTTGGCCGGCGACGAAATGGAACCCAACGCTTCCACCGACAAGCCGCCAAATCACCAAACATTCAATGTCGATCAGGCGATCCGTTGGATGCATCTAGCGAACAAACGCGATCGAAGCAAAATCCGAACCGTCATCGTTCGCGATACGCCGATCAACGTCAAACTGATGGAATTGCTTGGAAGCTTTCCCAACTTGTCGGTGCTCGATCTACAAAACTGCTCGGTGACTGAAGATGTCTGGCATGAGTTCGTGCACCTCGATAACCTGACGGACATTCCCGCCTTCGGCGCAGTTTCCAAAGATGACTACCGGCAACTTGCATACGTTCTGCCTGAAATACATTTTTGGATGGAGCCGTACTGCCTTCGAACTCATGGAGTCAGCTCATGAACCGAACACGCACCTCTCTTCTAATGCTCCTCGTTTTGGCAGGTCTTGGGATCGGCTTTTGGATCGCGATCTCATGGAATCGCAGTCCAGATGTAATCGCTGATTCGCGGTTCGAAAAGTCCGCCCGCGCCGCATCGTTCCTGGAGAACGTGCAGTACTCCAAGGCCGAAGCGATCTACCAGGAACTCCAAGCACTGAAGCCAAAGGAATCGGCCTACGTTCGAAACGCAGCCATCGCAGCTCTAGCCAACGTCAAATACCAGATGGACTTGTCCCAGGATCCCAAGAATAACGTTGACGAAATTCGAGCCAAGCTACCGGAACTGTTCGAGCGTGCCGCGGATGCCATTCGCCGCTACCGAGACACCAACCCCGAAGATCCTATTGCCACGCAACTCGATGTCCTGCGAGACATTCGATGGATTTCAATTCTAAGCGCTGCCAACACGATCATCGCTGATGAAGAGCAGTCCAAGCTATTCGACAAACTCCAAGGGTACGTAAAGCAATTTCCTGGCAACGCTTTTTTGGTAACTCAGTTCAACAATGCCGCAGAAGTCATGAGCGCGGTCGAGCCGAAGGTGTTGGCCCAGACGGTAGAACCTCTTCGTAACGTCCAACGAGCTAATCCGAGAAACATATACCTGCTCTGCTTGCTCGTCCAACGCCTTGTGCAACTCAAAGACCCATCCGCTCTCGAACTTGTGGAACCACTGGCCGATCTGCTCCAACCCTTCGAATGGAAGTGGAAAATGGAACGTCGCCCCAAGGATCTCAACGATCTACGACGCGCTGTGGAAGTGGGCAAGACAGATCTAGACGCCGCCTTCGGAATTCTCATCGGATGGGTTGGCGAAGCCAAAAATACGGAAGGGAGTCTGGTGGATGCTAAGAGCATCGATGTAAGCGAATTGGCATTTATCGATCTCAAGGATATCGAAACAATGCTTCAGCAACGGTTCGAAGCAGGAAAAAAGAATCCAAAGCGTTTACCATTCGAAGCCCCTTCGAAGATCGCGATCGATCTGAGTCCTTGCTCTGGCGTCCGATTTTTCGACTGGAACGTCGATACACGTCCTGAGATCCTTGCTTGGTCCGACACGCAATTGCAACTTGGCTCCATCGAGGGAGCGAATGCTTGGAAACCACTTGCTTCGCTCGATCTCCCATCACCTATCCTAGGTGTCGCCGCCGTCGATTGGTTCGCCAGCGATGCGCACCGTGGTGCGAAGGCGCGGACCGAAGCCCAGAGTGACGATCCAGCCATGCAAGCAATCTTATCGGTGCGGCACGAAACGATTCGCGATCTCACGCTTTACGGCAATAGTGGAATCCAAATCGTTTCGTTCCAAGCCCCCGTGAACGAACTCCCGCAATGGAGCCTGCTCACCGACGATGTCGGCCTTTCGTCGTTGAAAAACGTCAAACAAGTAACCCCCATCGATTGGGAATCGGATGGTGATCTGGACCTTGTCGCCATCGCCGATGAAAAAGTATCTCTGCACGAGAATATGGGAAATCGAATGTTCCGCGAAGTCAACTCGATCAGCCAACTCCCGGATCCCTCGCTCGTCATCCATGCCGTCGCAATCGTCGATTACGATCGCGATGTCGATCTAGACATCATGGTTTCGCATTCGAAAGGATTTGGGGTCCTTGAAAACATCCAACACGGCCAGTTCCGATTCAAAGAACTCGGCGGATCATGGGAACCGCTGAGGAGCGCGAACTCGCTTTCGGTCGGAGATTTCAACAACAATTATTCCTGGGATTTTGCTGTTGGTAGCCATAACGGTGTTCATGTCGTCTCCACCTTTACCCAACCAGGCCAGTCGACATCAGCACCGCTCCGCACCACTCTTCATTCCGATAACTCGGTCGTCGCACTCGGTGATTGGAACAACGACGCGAAACTCGATGTCATCTCTAACTCTAAAAATGGGGTTGAACTCTGGCTCAATGACGGAACCTTTCCCTTCGCCAAGCATAGCCTTGCCCCCGCACCCAGCCAACAACCGCCCGACGATCAAACTCCGAATGGAATCTCTATCGCGGATATGAATGCCGATGGTTGGCTCGATGCAGCCGTGGTCATCGATGGAAAACCGATGATCCTTTCGGCGACTCCGCAAAAGGACCACCAGTACCTAGAGTATCGGGTCAAAGGAATCAGCGATGCCAATGGGGGGGGCCGCAATAACCAATACGCGGTCGGTTCGACAGTCGAAATCTTTGGCCCCTTTGGCTACCAAGTTCGCATTATTGAGGAGGACTCCGTTCACTTCGGTCTCGGCCCTGACTCAGCATACTCGCTGCGCACGATCTTTGTGAATGGACTGACCCAAGGCATCATCGATCCGAAGAGTGGATCTATCCTGGAGGAAAAGCAGGTCCTTATTGGGTCGTGCCCATTTGCATACGGCTGGGATGGCTCGAAATGGGAACTGATCACCGACCTACTATGGAATGCCCCACTAGGCTTGCAAATCGCCAAAGGTAAAGTCCTCCCAGATCGACGTTGGGAGTACTTGCTCGTCGATGGAAAACTCATGCAACCTTACGACCATGCTTACGAACTCCGTATCACGGAAGAATTATGGGAATCGGCTTACTTCGATCATGTTGCATTGTTACAGGTCGATCATCCAGCAGACATTGAGGTTGTCTCGAATGAAAAGGTTGGTCCGCCATCCATCGCACAACCAAGTCTATGGATCTACTCGGAAACGTTCCCCCCCAAGTCCGTGATCGATCACCACGGCCAAAACTGGCTTGGATCGGTACTCGAACAAGACGGCAAGGTCGCTATTCCATTCCGAAAACGATTCAAACAGGGACTCGTCGAGCCCTCTACCCTTGAGATCGATTTCGGTTCTATCGACACGAAACAATCCGCCCAATTGATCTTAACTGGTTGGATCTATCCCACGGATACGTCCCTCAACATAGGCATCGACCAAAACCCAAATTTGGACCCGCCCTCCCCGCCTCAACTCTGGACTGTCGGTCCTTCGGGAGACTTTGAATTAGCATCGCCTTTCATAGGATTCCCCGGTGGGAAACCCAAGTCGATCGTGATTCCACTCGATGGGCTGTTCAAGACGGATGACCATCGTATCCGAATCACCCACTCCAGCGAAATCTACTGGGACAGAATCCGACTGGGGTATGGTAAAACATTCGCGTTACCCGCACCCAACGCCCAGCTTCGCATCGATCCATCGAGCCAGACGCTGGAGATGCAATGGCTGCCGCTTCAATCAGGTATCCTGCACTATCGCGGATTCAGCCGAGATTTGCCACGCGATCGGCATCAACCACATTGGTATGACTATCAAGCAGTCACTACGGAACCTGCATGGCCACCACTGGGTGGTCGATTCACCAAATACGGCGACGTAGAAGCTTTGATTCAGCGTGACGATGATCGTCTCGTAGTGATGGGAAGTGGTGACGAAATGGTATTACGATTCCAGATCCCAGAAGCACCGTTGCAGTCAGGCTGGGTCCGCCATTTCATCCTCCACAGTGTGGGTTGGGATAAGGACGCGGCTCTAAACACCCTGGAAGGGCAGAGTAGTTTGCCAATTCCTTTTTCGAGCATGCAACAATACCCACCTGGGATCGAAGATCGCGAACGGGCATCGCAGATTGAATCGATGCACCGCGATTCGCTCACCCGAAAACAACCTATCGACCGATTCTGGAAACCTACACTCGGCGATTCATCCAACTCAGCAACAGTGAGGCAGTAACAGGATGAGAGGAAAGGTATTTCTCGTCGGCGCTGGCCCTGGACATCCGGAACTGATCACCATCGCGGCCAAACATGCAATCGAACGCGCTGATGTGATCCTTTACGATGGCTTGGTAAACCCGCAGATCTTGGAACATGCGGCGCCAAATGCGATTTTACGTTGTGTTGGAAAACGTGGGCACGGCGGGACCTGGAAGCAATCCGATATCGATGATTTGATGGTCCAGTATGCAATGCAGTTTTCTACGGTCGTCCGCCTCAAAGGTGGTGACACCTCGGTGTTTGCTCGCACGTCCGAAGAAATAGATCGATTGAACGCCGAAGGCATTTCGTATGAAATCATACCCGGCCTAACAGTGGCATTGGCGACATCTGCATTCACGGGCATTCCCATCACCCATCGCGACTGGAGTTCTTCGGTCGCATTGATTACTGGGCAAATACAATCGAGCGATGGATACGCCGAATCCGAGGAACCTCTAGACTGGAACTCTATCGCCAAATTTCCGGGAACACTGGTGTTGTACATGGCGGTCTCCTCGGCTAGCCATTGGAGCCAACGCTTAATCGAGGCGGGTAAGTCAACTAGCACCCCAGTCGCCTTAGTCCGACGTTGCTCTTGGCCCGATCAACAAGTCTTACGATGCGAGCTAGGATCCGTCGCGGAAACACTCTCCAGCCACCCAGAATTTCGTGCGCCGGCAATTGCGATTATCGGTGAGGTCGTACAAGCCGCATCAGATGCATGCTGGTGCACTGTACAACCCCTTTTCGGGCAGAGCGTTGTCATCACCAGCCCCAGCAGCCAATCCTCCAAATTGGCAAAGTTGTTCGCGGCTCAAGGAGCCAATTGCATTACTGCTCCTGCGATCGAAATTGCTCCCCCGATCGATTGGGAATCCGTCGACCTATCGATCGATCTATTGCCACAGTCCGATTGGCTTGTCTTCAGCAGTTCCCACGGTGTACGAAATTACTTCCACCGAATTTTCGAACTTGGCGGCGATGCCCGGTGGCTTCGGAATTGCCAAATTGCGACCGTCGGCCACGCCACCGCCCAGTCGCTGCAAGCGTTTTCACTACGCTGCGATTTGATTCCCAACTCAGGCACGGGTGCCGACGCATTGCTCGCTGACTTCATTCCAAAGGCTGCAGGAAAACGGCTGATTCTTGTCAGCAATCCCGAAGGCAGCAACCGACTTGAAGAACAACTTAGCAAGGTCGCGGCAAGCATTCACTGCGTCCATGCCTACCGCCAGTTGCCCATCGATCGATGGCCAGAATCGCTGGTGAGCAACATCCTTGAAACTCGATCGCCGTGGATCGTTGCAACCAGCCCAAACATCGCCAAAAACGCATTTCGACTTCTCGGAGATTCTGCCGCGGGTGCGCGATGGTTGAGTATCTCCACAAACGTGACGGAAACCCTCAAAAGTCTTGGCGCTGCAAGCATCGTTGAATCGCAGCTATCGGACTATCCGTCGCTGGTTCATGCGGTCATAACGGCAACTGCTTCGCCCACTTTCACCGCCAAAGTCATCTAGTCGTTGGGGATTTGGTGCAACCATTCGGATTGCAGCTATCCCAAAGAGATCCAAATTGTGACGGTTCAATCTATCCCGAGAGCTAACCCGTCGTTACGACTTTCGGTGGCTCCCTGAAGGACACCTCGTTCCCAATCGATGAGGATACCTTGATAACCACCCATCGAGGTTCTGGCGCGTTGTGTTTTATGACCGCGGCGGTTCAATTCCTCGACGGTATCTTCCGACAAACCGGATTCGTAATGGACCGTGCCACCCCCTGGATCTCCAGGAACCAGCGTCGGGGTTGGACTTCCTTCATGGCGAACTCTCGCTGCATCTCCAGCCATCTGAATGTTCATGCCGAAATCGATCCAATTGACCAAGACCTGGACCTGGCCCTGTGGTTGCATATCTCCCCCCATCACCCCAAACACAAATACAGGCTTCCCATCCTTGGTCACGAGTGAAGGGATGATGGTGTGAAAAGGGCGTTTACCTGGCTCCAAGCGATTCGGATGATCATCGCTCAAAGCAAATAGGTTGCCTCGATTTTGCAACACGAAGCCAACATCGCCAGGGACGACTTGGCTACCAAACCCGTGGTAATTGCTTTGGATCAATGAACAGCAATTGCGATCCTTATCGACGACGCATAGATAGACCGTATCGCCATGAATCAACTTCGCATCCCCCGGCCCAATCTCTGTCATTGCGCGGGCCATATCGATGCGGGCATTCTGTAGCGTTGCATACGACTTGCTCTTCAGCGTATCCACAGGAACATCCTCAAAGGCCATGTCCGCGTAGTAACGCGCACGATCCGCATACGCCAATTTCTTTGCTTCAAGCAGCAGGTGCACAGTGTCCGCACTTCCCCAACCCATCGAACGCAAATCATGCTGTTCTAGGACGTTGAGCATTTGGAGAACCGCGAGGCCTTGTCCATTGGGTGGGATCTGCCATACATCAAAACCACGGTACTCGGTGGAGATCGGATCGACCCAAGTATTCTCATGCTCCGAAAAATCTTCGATGTCGAGGTACCCACCATTCTTTCGACTGAAATCGACGATTTTTCGCGCGATATCACCTCGATAAAAGGCATCTGCACCACCTTTGGCAATCATGCGCATGGAAGCTGCCAATTTTGGATTGCGAAACAGATCACCGGCTATCGGCGTTTTCGTTCCATGAAGGAGAAATGTGCTTTTCGATTCACGCCAATCCAGGAAGGACTGTTCTCCTTTGGTCCAAAATCCAGCGATGACTGGAGAAACCGGAAAACCATTTTCTGCAAATTCAATTGCCCTCTGAAGAACCTGATCCATCTCCAACCGTCCAAATTTGGAATGAAGATCAAACCAACCCGCAACACAACCGGGTACGCTCCAGGACAATGGCCCATACAATGGTATTTCTTGAAGTCCTTTCTCTTGAAACACTTTCCGCGTGAGGGCTTTCGGTGAACGTCCACTCGCATTGAGTCCATAAATTTTCCGCGTCTTCGCATCCCAGACAATCGAGTAGAGATCGCCGCCTAAACCGCAACTCATCGGCTCGACAACACCGAGAACCGCATTCGCCGCGATGGCGGCATCCACGGCAGATCCCCCGTCTTCCAACACTCGCAATGCGGCAGTTGTCGCACGAGGATCGCTGGTACAAGCCATCCCACCTCGGGCGTAGACCAACGACCGACTTTGAGAAACTGGACCAGACGGACGATCATAACGCCCAATCCCATCGCTCTGCGCCACGCTGATTTGCAAGTGACTACCTGACAGCGTTAATATCCAAACCCAACACTGCTGTTGAACGCGACCAAGGATACGAGACATTCGCATAGTAAAAATCACTTTTGCCGAGCCACCGCGTAATGGAAGTACCCGATCATCATCTCTTCGTAGGTTTGGTCGCCCCACTTCACCCATGATTTCGGATCGGGGTTATTCAAATTGTCAGCAGAGTTGTCAAAGACGGCTTCGCAGAAAACTTTAGTCCCCTTGGGCAACGCCATTTTTTCTTTCAATCGATACTCGGTCTGCCAATTGAAATCGTAGTGCGGCACATCGAGTAGGATTTCACGTCTTTTGTCAGGATATACCAACGTGTAGCGAAACGACTTACCTCGGACATGCATATGAGGACTCAGCGAGAGCAACTCGCACTCGGGCAGGCGCTCGGGTAGCATCGCAGTCGTCCGATAGTTGGCTTCACCAGGTGGAATGCGGAAGCCTGGGTTCACGGCGCTGGTTGTAATTACTTCGTGGGTAATCGTCGCGGGATCCGCCTTGATAAAACCAACCTTGCTCAAGTCCTGTTGAGGGATCCCGTTCGGCGTGTAGTGCACCTGGAAAATGAGCTCGCTATTGGCGGGGATTCGCTTGGCATACCCCTCAGGCATCATTTCAGCTCGAGTACCGGGAACATAGCCCACCAAAAAACTCCTAGCTCCCCCCAAATCTTGCCGTCGCGAACCTTTCTCCCGTACAAAGACGAGAATATGGTGCACGATCTCTCGATTCCCTGGAACCAACTCCATCCCGTTGACCCAAAGATTCTCCGTATTCTTTAAATCGGCGAGAAAATATTGATACCGTACATCCCCTTTGGCAGGTATATCGAATGGCTTATCGCGCATAGGAAGAATGATGTCAGGCGTTCGAGGAAGAAGCCAACCTTCGGTAAAATGTAACGGTTTCGGTTCCGTCTCAGGATTTCCGCGAGGCGCACCCGAACGAACCCAGGCTTCGATCGTTTTCAGTTCATCATCGCTCAAACTTCGATCGTTTGCATAGTGCCCATACTCGGGACTCGCGTGCCATGGGGGCATGCGACGATCCTGTGTGACTTCGACGATCATATCCGCCCATGCAGCCGCATCTTCATATCGGCTCAAATCCATAGGACCGATGTCTCCATCGCGATGGCATGAGACGCATCGAGCTTGAAGTATCCTCGAAACCTGCTCTGCGTATGTAACCCTCGCAGACTCTTCCGTCGACTTTTTGGCAACTCGTCCGATCAAACATCCGGAAGCAAGCGTTGTCGCTACGACGACTTCCTTCGATTCGAGGATGGCGCGGACGGCGTCCCTTAGTTCCTCCTGGACCGGTTTTTCTTTAGCAAAGCCGATCCCATACTGATCGTCGATCCGTCCGCGATAGCGGAGGACATGATCTGCGTCGATCACGCAAACCTCTGGTGTTCGAGTGACTCCTAAATGGTCTGCGACATCTTGGGATGGGTCTTTTAAAAACGGATACTCCATGCCAAAACGCCGAACATGCACCGCCATCTCTACCAAGGAATCTTGAGCATTGGCGTCGATCGCCACGAATCGAATCCCCTGGTCTCGAAATTCCTGCTCCAACTCATTGAGTCGGTACGTATACTGCTTTGCGAGTGGGCATTGCGTCCCCAGGAAAGCAATCACTGTCCCCTTGGTTCCAAGCAACGCATCGGATTTCCATTCGCGACCTTGAGTATCCGTCAACTCGAACGGTTTTAATTTCTCCCCCAGCCCTCGACTCGTAGTATCGAGACCTTTACCCTTCGTACTGTCATCTTTCCCTTCCGCTGGAGAACAATAACCTATACTCGCCCAACGGACTGTTGAATCCATCAACAATGCCCCACTGACGAAAGTGGTCATCCATGGAAACCAAAAACTGAACACCTTTGATATCGTGTTTATCTTCTGCATGTTTTCTGTTTTCCTTGCATGAGGAGTCCCGCACTCAATCTGCGTGATTCCTTAGAGCTCACTTGGACGCGAACTACTCCCAGGCGGAGTCACCACGAGACGCAATCCGGCCGAAGTTATTTCCGCCGGTGGGTTCTCGCAATTCGCTCCACAACTGACGATAATCTCGGGGTAAGAAACGCTCATCAAGTTCGCTTCTCATCCATCGATCTTGTTTTTTAAGTAGACAGTATCCCAAACAAAATCACAATGTCGAAACGACTTGCCTTGATCGCCTTCTCAGCCACATTATTCCTCTCGGTCTTCCTCGGATTTCCCCCCGCTTACGGCGAAGGCCCCGAACTGAAGATAGTTCCACTGTGGAGTGAAGGTGCCCCGAACGCCCTCGGCTCGGAATCTAAGGACCAGCCCAATCTTACGGTCTATATTGCAAACTCGGAGAAACCGACCGGGGCCTTGGTGATCTGTCCTGGCGGTGGTTACGGGAACCTGGCCATGGATCACGAAGGTCGACAAATTTGCGAGTGGGCCAATCGCATGGGTTTGACGGCAATCCTGTGCGACTATCGGCACCGCGGGAAAGGCTACGGCCATCCCGCCCCTCTTCACGACGCGCAGCGCGCTATTCGCACGGCTCGCGCAAATGCATCGCCATGGAATCTTGACCCGACGAAGATCGGCATTATTGGGTTCTCCGCAGGTGGGCATTTAGTTTCCACCGTCATCACCCAATTCGATTCGGGTGAAACCGAAGCGTCAGACCCGGTTTCCAAGGAATCCTCGCGACCTGATTTTGCGATCCTGTGTTACCCCGTAATTTCGATGGGTAGTTCGTTTACGCATCGAGGAAGCGAAATCAATCTGCTAGGCCCAAATGCGAACCGCGAAACCTTGGAGCAATTCGCGAGCGAACGCAACGTGCGTCCGGACACTCCACCCACCTTCTTGATGCACACCCTTGAAGACAAAGCGGTTCCACCACAGAACTCGTTGGTCTTTTATCAAGCCATGGTCGCGAAAAACGTTCCAGGTGAATTGCACATCTACCAAAAAGGCACCCACGGAATTGGGCTTGGGAAAACCATCCCAGGAACCTCCGATTGGCCGCTCGCATGCCAACGTTGGCTCCACCAATTAGGTATGGTAAAACAACCATCACCCTAACGCGAACCTCCGATGAATACTCGAACCTCTATGGCATCATCCGATCAAGGCCCAATATCGTGAAGCGTTTTACCTGCATCAAACGTTCCCTATACTCTCTCTCAAGAACCGGTCTTGCACTTTTCTTTGCACTAAACTTGTTCGTGGCCATGACCCACGCTCAGGCTACGTTGCGCACTGAATCACCTTACGCGACTGACTCCTTCCAAACCATCAACTTCGATAAACCACTGAACACCGTGCCAGAAAATCAGCAATCCAGCGAACGATTCATTGCAACAAACCGTCCAAAGTGGACTATTGCGATCCATGGGGGAGCGGGTGGCGATCTCGACCGTTGGACCGCACAGCAACGGCAAGTACGGATCCAAGGATTAAAAGCCGCGTTGCGACGCGGTGTCGAATTATTGGAGAAATCAACACCTGCCATCGATGTTGCAGAGGCAGTTGTTCGAGTTCTCGAAGATGATCCGAATTTCAATGCTGGTCGTGGAGCTGTTCTTAACGAGATCGGCGAGTTTTCACTCGATGCAAGCTTGATGGATGGAACAGATCTCAGCTGCGGTGCCGTCGCTAATGTTCGCAAATCTCGCAATCCTATTTCGCTAGCGAAAGCTGTCCGCGATAAAACACCTCACGTCTTTCTATGCGGCCACGAAGCCGATGAGTTCGGTGTCCAAGTCGGTTTGCCCACCGAGGGAGGCGACTACTTTAAAACCGAGGAACAAATCGAAAGCTGGAAAGCGTGGAAAGAGCGTCAAGAGGCAAAGAAGAACTCAACGTCGCGCCACGATCACGATAAGGGAGAGGATAGGCTCTTCTATCTGGGCACCGTTGGTTGCGTCGTTATGGATGCTAACGGCAACCTGGCGGCAGCCACAAGTACAGGAGGACTGCTCGGCAAAAAGTACGGGAGAATCGGAGACACACCAGTTATCGGTGCTGGCACGTATGCCAACAACCAAAGCTGCGCGGTCAGCTGCACGGGTATCGGTGAATTATTTATCAAACACCACATCGCCTCTGCGATTTCATCCAGGATGGAACATCTCGGAGAACCCCTCGAGAAGGCTGTTAGACACGCTATCGCTAAGACATTACCGGTCGATTCGGGCGGAACCATCGCAGTGGACGCCTCGGGGAACATTGAAACTCAATACAACACTCCCATCATGGCTCGCGGACAAGCCAACAGCGATGGATTGTTTCGGGTCGCTCTGTCGGATTGGGTGGAATAATCCACGCATGAAGAATGTTTTGGACTAGGGCTGCGCTGTTCCTGTGAGAAGAGGCACAAATGGTTTTTCGGTCCTCCAGCGACGCATGAGATCGAGATTCTTTTGGTATTGCGACGTTCTATTCCCTTTACCTCCTTCGAGGTGCTCTGCGGCGGCCTCCAATTCGTAGACTTCCGCGGATTCAGGCCCTGTTCGATCCCCCATTTCTTCGCACCATTCGATCAGCGTTCTCCGCATCTCCGAAAGAACGTCCACGTACTCTGGATTGTTGGCAAGATTGCGGAACTCATTTGGATCTGAACTGAGTTCGTACAATTCCTCCATGGGCCGATTCTCTGCCATGATGAGCGATTGAGATGGGTCGAGCTTACCATCGGCATGTAATCGCCGCATGGCTTGGACAATCGCCTTGCTGTCCTTGTAAAGGTTTGGCTGGAGATAAGGCCGACTCGGAAATCCATTGCGTATGTATTTGTACTTCTCCGTACGTACCGAGCGAATCCAATCCACCGTCTCATCTGCCCGATCGCGAGCAGCAAACACCGCTTGACGCTTCTCATAACGGGGACTGAATAAATCGCGGGAATGCATGGACTGGGAAATGGGAATCCCCGCAAACCCTAGGGAGGTCGCCCCCAAATCAATATGCTCTACCAGATCCTCTCGAGTCGTCCCCGCTGCGATACCAGGGCCTGAAACGATCAGTGGTACATGGGTTCCTCCGTCGTACAAAAACTGCTTGTTCCGAACATGACTGATTCCATGATCGGTCATGACAAAAATGATCGTATTGGCGAAATCGCCTGTTTCCTTCAATCTCCGCACGATCGTTCCGACTTGATGGTCGGTATATCGGACGCAATCCAAATACTGAGCCCAATCCTCGCGAATAACCGGATCCTCGGGAAGGTAGGCAGGCAGCTTGACCGATGAAACTGCAGTGATCGAACCAAGTTCTTTGAGAACACGATTCGGCCATTCCGGCTTGGGAGCCTGGCCGCGAAATTTACCGCCATGAAGTTGGATCTGGACAAAAAAAGGCTTTCCGCGATCGCGATGCGCCCAGTGCGTATTGTCATACGATTTCTCAGTGTTCCACTCAAAGTTGTAGTCCGTCTTTGCAACCTCCACACGATCGCTTTTTTCAAGTTGCGCATCGTTCTTCAAAAACGCCTCCCAAGTCAGATTGTTGACGTGGTACCCATGATCATGAAATAGCTCGGTAACCATAGGAACTTCCGAGGGAAGCTGTATCGTATCGCCTGGAACGCTGGATCGATGGTTCTGGACCCCTAAACTGGTCTGATAGCAACCGGTGATCAGCGCTGAACGCGAAATACTACAAATGGGAGCCGTCACAAAAGCTTTTGTGAACCGAACCCCTGAGGCGGACAGACCATCGATATGCGGAGTCTGGATAGTTGTTTCTCCGTAGCAGGAGAAATGCGCAGACATGTCCTCGATGATGATCCAGACGATATTGGGAGAAATGTTGCTCGCTCGGCCCGTGCTAGTAGAACTCGCATCGCCAAATGATGGGTCCCGTGCCCACCCACTAGAAAAGGATCCAAAAGCCAAGCACAAGCCGACAACTAGAACAGAGAGATGGAAAAACGTTCGTGATCGATGCAACACAGGAATGCTCCTCTATGTACCGGTAGATGCTTTACCCGGGATATTCATTTATGGTTGTTGGTCACCGAATTGCTTGCGGTACATAGTTTTGAAAGGATTCTCAGCAGGTCCAATGGCATCTTCGTTGACGAGTTTCTCCTGCACGGAACTCCACCATTGATCGTAGGCTTGGCCTAACTCACGCACGACATCCGGATGAGATGCCGCGATGTCCTTCGTTTGACCGGGATCATCGAGTACGTCGAATAGTTCCCATTGTGGCTTCGCTTTGCCTTGAACGCTAACCAACGTGTACCGAGTGTTCCGAATCGCACACTGTGCATACTGAAATCCGGCAGGCGATGTTCCTTTAGGCCAGCGACCTAAATGCGTCACCAGGGTTCGATCCTCCCAAATTGCATTGGGATCACGAAGGAGTGAACCGAGGTCTCGACCCTGAGTCTGCGATTTAGCTCGGTCTTCCAGCGTTGCATTGGCCAGCGTGACCATTGTAGGAAAGAAGTCCACGTGAGCCGTAAGAGCATCGCACGGACCAGGTGCAATCTTGGATGGCCATCTCCAAAAAGAACTTGCTCGCGTGCCACCGAGCCACGGAGTACCTTTCTCACCTCGCATACCCGCGTTGAACTGCTTTCCGCCAATTGCAGACCCGTTATCATTCATGAAAACGAGGAGCGTATCATTTGCGATCTCCCATTGTTCCAACTGCTCCAATAAAGCACCCACGTTTTGATCGATGTTATGGATCATGCCGTAGAAGTTCCGAAGATTTTCATCCAGCCCTAATCCGTTATACAGCGCGGCATCTTCGGGGCGAGCATCATAAGGGGCGTGCGGCGCATTGGTTGCGATCCAACAAAAGAATGGCTTACGACTGCGATTCCGCCCCATCCACTCAATGGCTTTTCGAAAAAAGATATCCGTACAATACCCCTCCGTTTTTTCAAACGTGCCGTTATGAAGAATCGTGGGATTGAAATAGCGATTTCCCGGAGCATCTCCGCAACTTCCCGGATACGATTGGCCAATCCCGCCAGCGCCGTGAATAAAGGTTTCATCAAACCCTCGGCGATCCGGCCGGTACATCTCCTCGTCACCCAAATGCCATTTGCCAAAAATCCCCGTCGTATATCCAGCCCCTCGCAAGACGTCTGCTACCGTTACCGCATCGAGGGTTAGTCTCTCCCGTTCGAGAATGGTATGCGTTACCCCATTCAAAAACTCGTGGCGTCCCGTCATCAAAGCTGATCGAGTTGGAGAACAAGTAGGCGACACAAAAAAATTGGTAAAGGTGCGACTCTCTTTTTCCAAACGATCGAGGTTGGGTGTCTTGAGAGTCGGATTTCCATGGGCTGATACATCCCCGTATCCTTGATCATCGGTAAGCACGACGATGATGTTGGGGGGATCCCCCATGGCACGCGTTCCGACCTCGCGCTCATCGCGTGCTCCGCGTATTTCGCCAGCAACACCATTCGCGGGGAACGAACCGCAAATCCAACAGCACGTCAGCATCAAAACCACACTGCGTATTTTTACCCAAGCATTAATCACTCGAAATATCCTGTTGTACGTCCGCTTCAGGTTTATCATCTTCAGGCCGATCACTATCGATTTCTGCGAACCGACGATCTCGAATATAATCTCTCGAATATAATCTTTCGGAGAGTTCAATTGCAGGTCCAACCGCAGATAGCTAGAGTAACTTACGAGAGGGTATTAGCTGCTGCTTTGGATTAAGGTAGGATTGATCCCTAAGGTGGTCCTCGCCAGCGATGATCTTTTCGTGACAACACCAAGAGTTCGACCGCCAATGAGAGTGACGAATGAGTGAGACGACGAGTGTGGGGCAATTCCCAAAAACCACCCTAGAGCGTCTTGGGGACACCTCCAAATGCCCGATTTGCTGGTCCGATGTCCACGAGGAAGCATAGCATTGCAACAAATGCAGGAACTTCTTTTGCTTCCATTGCCGCGCACGGTTGACCGGTGCAGAGTCCCCCCTGCAATGCGTCAACAAGGTCTGCGATTATTATGGCGAACTTGTCTGCAATAGCTGCGACCCACAACATAGGAAAGATGAAAACGCCGACCGAGTAAATGGAGCCTATCGATGGATATTGGCCACTATGGTTGCTGGCAACTATTGTCGGTTCGATCTTATTATGGTTTTACACCAATTGGTTAGCGGCCCTCATCGCCTTTGTTGGACTATATGGAGGGATAGGTGCCATCATGCAATCCATGGGTCTGAACATCTTTGGGGTTGAGCGCAAAGTGGCTATGCAGCGGGTCTCTAATTTCCACTCTTGTATTTGCTGCGAACAGCCAGTCAAGATTGTCAGTCTGTACGACAAGCAGTAGTCGCAGTCTACGCATCGCCTGAAATCCGCTACTTCTCAACTCGATTTTCACAACGATTCCATGGCAACGTTCGAAGTCAAGCAACTTGAAGTAATGCGATATGTCGATATCCATCTGGACCATGAAATGGTTCGATGCGAATCGGGCGCACTCAACTACATGATCGGCGACATCGCGATTCACTCGCAGTTGGTTCCATCCGTGGGAGGCGTCGTTTCCTCACTGCTGGCAGGCGAATCGGTGTATCGTCCGACTTACTCCGGTACAGGAACGATTACGCTGGAATCCTCACTCGGTGGCTTCCACATCGTGGAGCTTAATGGCGAATCGTGGATTCTCGAGAAAGGAGCCTATTGGGCCTCCGAGGGTTCCGTGAACCTTCAATTTTTTCGGGAACGCTTGGTAACTTCGCTATGGGCGGGCGAAGGAATCGTCTACCTTCAGACAAAAGTTGCAGGAGAAGGCAAGGTTGTTTTAACTACCAAGGGACCGGTGGAAGAACTTTTACTCGAGGATGGTAAAGAAGTAGTCGTCTACGGCGATTGCGTGATTGGTCGAACCGCAAGTGTTACGTTCAAAATGAGACGGCCTACGAAGAACTTCATGGGGCGATTTACGGCAGGCGAGCCTTTTGTGCGAGTCTATTCTGGCCCAGGAAAAATCCTGATCAATCCGACCTTCTACTGGCGGTATTACATGTCTGTGCAAAAGCAAAAACAAAAATAGTTATTGCTCTGCTCACCAGCGATCGATAGGCGATTTGGTACATTGAGTCAGGTTGCAGCCTCTCAGAAGTCTTCGCTGAGCCTTGAACCTGTTTGAGCCTCGTCATGCATACCCAATCCCGAATCGTTCTGTTAGCAACTACTCTCGCACTATGCGGGACGCCCTTTCAACCCGGAAGCGTTTGGGCACAATCGGTAGCAACCACTCCAGGGAACAAGTCATCTCACCCAGACCAAGAAAAAACCAAAACTCCCTACAGACTCGGGATTTTTTCCGCCGATGCGACCATCCCGCTAAATCACCGCTGCATGGGTATCCTACCTCAGAAATCGATCCGCATAACGGATCCTCTTTTCGTACATGGATTTGCAATACTGGGGCCCGAGCAACCGATCGTCGTCGTCGCAGTCGATTGGTGCGAAATACGGAACGCCTCCTATGACAAATGGCGAGATAGACTAGCACTCGCTGCTAGAACAACTCGAGAGAGAGTGTTGGTTAGCTCTCTTCACCAGCATGATGCCCCAGTAATCGATGCCGATGCGCAAGAACTATTAAATAATGTGGGACTGGCCAATGAACTTTTCGATCCTGAGTTCCATGAGTCGGTCTTGGATCGTGTCGAAGAAGCCTTGAGAGATGCTATAGCCGCGACCACGCCAATCACTCACGTGGGATACTCCGAAAGTATCGTGGAGGACATTGCATCGAATAGGCGAATCGTGAATACGGAAGGTATTGTGTCGTTCTCTCGAGGAAGCAGTAGCGGAAGGGAACTGCTGTATCGCGATGCAGAAATTGGACTCATCGACCCGAAACTTCGAACTCTTTCCTTTTGGGACAACGATCGATGCTTGCTCGAGTACCACACTTATGCCACTCACCCGATGAGCTATTACGGCCGCGGCGAAGTCACCTCGGACTTCGTCGGTCTAGCCCGCGAGCGTCGCAAGCGAGATGATCGCAATGTGGCACAAGTTTACGCATCGGGATGTAGCGGCGATGTTACTGCGGGAAAATTCAACGACGGAACCCCGGAATCGCGGAGAAAATTGACAAATCGACTGTACGACGCCATGCGTCATTCAAGCGACCATGTTCAACGCATCTTGATGGAACAGCTTTCATTCAAAAACGAAGCTCTCAACTTGGAAGCAAGTCGCGACGAAAACCTTTCGGTTGATTTTCTTAATGGGCAACTCCACGATCAATCTCTTTCTACTGAAAAACGGATCTTGGCAGCCATGGGCTTGGCCTCATGGAACCGAGTTGCACGGGGCCAGTGCATCGACATGCCGTGCCTCGATTTCCAAATAGCGAGGGTTGTATTATTCCCAGGGGAGAGCTTTGTTGGCTATCAATCGATTGCCCAGGAATTGAGTTCCGGCAAACCCGTACTACCCATCGGTTACGGAGAGTGCTGGACAGGATATGTCCCCACCGAGTCCGCCTTCCTCGATGGGTTTCACGAGAATTGGCTGTGGGTTGCCCCGGGGGCCGAAACACAGATTCGGTCGGCTCTACGCGCACTTTTCGAATGATCCTCGGCATCGGAAATAGCTCGCCTTTCCCACATCCGAGCGCCTAGATGAGTCGAACGAGCACTTGAATGAGGCTCGTTCGTCGATTGGCTAGCTCAATCAACATCACCGATTAAGACTTCACCTCCAGAGCGTGTCCCCAAGGCCCGCCAAATATTGAGCTGGACGCTACTGCTGACAGGACGGACCGATCCATCCATGAATAATCCGTGGACCAGTCCGGTATGGTAACTTCGAGAAGTGATGATCGCCGATGTGATGGACGTCTGATCCGTTCCCTCGCGGATTCCACTGACATCAATGTCGTACGTTTTTCCGTCGCTGTGCCGATAGAGAAATGGGGTCTGTGGAGTAAATGTCGTTGTAAAGCCGGTATGAATGGCACGACCACAAACCCATTCAGTATGTCCACTAGTCGCCGACCAAACACCGCCGACATGGCTCACGGATGCTGTTTGAGGTGAGGTTGGGGGAGCTAACGGCAGAGTAGCTGCGTCATGAAAGCGGGGAGTGAACGCCTTTACCTCTGCAAATCCAATCGTGTTGCTAAGCCCGTCTACAAAATGAGCTGCAGCAAATCGACTGTTGGGAGCAAAGGCACCTCCTCCGTCTTGCCGCGTAGCTGGATTCCAAACTAAATATTCACCGACCGACATCGCATAGTTCAACGGATAGTGTTCGGGAACATTTGTCGTGGCATTCAAGCGTGGCCGATCATTTACCTCGCTCGGACACAGCAATACGGGAACTCTCGTCGCAGCGACTCCGTATGGGGGAAACTGCAAACGGTTCTCGGGATGATGGTAACCGATAGAAAAATCAATCCTTCGAAAAATGGTATCCCCTTCGACATAGGGGAGTAAAAAACTTTGGCCCGACCAGGGCTGGGTCGAACTACCACCGCGCGTAACTGCCGAAGAGGGAAACCGCTTGAAGGCACTCTCATAATTGTGCAGCGCGAGCCCCAACTGTTTGAGATTGTTACCGCAACTCATCCGGCGAGCCGCTTCACGGGCAGCTTGCACGGCGGGCAAAAGTAGCGACACCAAAACCCCGATGATTGCGATGACTACGAGTAACTCGACCAAGGTAAATCCGACCCGGTCCGAATATTTCGCCCGCAGCCCATTCGGGTGCTGACGCGTCCGTTTGCTTGGAAAAAGGAACTCGAATCCGATCCAACCGGCGGAAATTTGGTCCTTCAGCAGTTCATTGAGCATGCGCATTTATATCCACTCCTCGATGGAAAACCCCGCGATTTCTTGGCTGGCTGAGGAATGCCCCAACTAAGGAGTACTCCAGTCGCTTGCTCTTTTACTACCACCGCACTATCTTACTGAGACTCAATCTCATTACAATCCCTGCACACAGCATTTTTCACATCCCAAAGTGTGAAAAATGCTGTGTCACGACGAAGAACTGCCGGACGAAGAACCCCAGGTGCCATGAGCAATCAGGCCGAACCCAACCCTTCCAAGGAACAAATCTCACTTCCACATACCCCGATGGGGCGTCTGGAAGGCTTGGCTTCCATCCCTAAGATCATTTCCTTTGCCGAATTGTGTCGATGCGGGGACGAGATTTGGATTGAAAACGAAGGCGCCATTTATCGACTCCGTCGGACGCGACAGGGGAAATTGATCCTTACCAAGTGAAGCAATCGCAAGCGACAACATCCAGGTTACGCTTTTAGGTTTTCCCAGCTTTTTGATACTCGCTCAGTCCTCAACCTCAGTATCCTAGAATCCGACTCCGTTTTTCGGACCGCATACCGCCTGTTTGGCTTTCTCTCGTCTATGGAACTTCTGGGTCATGAGCGATCGCTTGAGCCCAAAAACCGAAAAGATTCTAAAGCGCCGCGGTCATTCCATCGCGACATTTCGTGCTTGCGTTTTGGTCCTTCGCGATCAGATCGAGTCCGCTCGGCTACTCCTCAAGCCAAAGGACAGCAAGTGCTACGACGATGCGACGCATATTCACGCGCTGCGTGTCGCCTGTCGGCGGGCTCAATCCCTCGTTCTGTTTTTCGAATCGGCAGGCCCTGGATCTCTTTTGGATCCGATTTCAAAACGTCTTCGCAAGATACGACGAGCCACCAATGAAGTTCGTGAATTGGATGTATTGATAGAGAATCTGAATCATTGGCCGATGGTTCCAAACCGAGTTCGACTTCTCAGAATCCTGAGAAAACAGCGTAAGGATGCGGGAGCGAGAATGCGCGATGAATTGAAGCCAGTCATCAAATCGAAGAAACTTGGCAAACTTGCGAAACGCCTTTCACTCTCTGCGAATACGAATAGTGAATTTGCAGATGAGCCATCCTCGTTTCTTCAGACTCCATTCCGCGATTTCGCAATCAATTCCCTAAGATTCAAGCTCGATGACTATCTATCGCGTCGCCCCAACACGTGGAGCGATCTCGATGCGATCCATCGGTATCGCATACTCGGAAAACATGTTCGATACGACCTCGAATTGGTTTCGATTGTTTATTCTAAAAAGGCTGTGTGCAAAGTAGTCGAGCAGTTTATTGATATCCAGACGGAATTGGGAAACGTCCACGATATGGCGCAAGGCGTTTCGATGATTCAATCGCAACTCGAATCCGCGAATGACATTACCTTGGCCGCCGCATGGCAAACTGTCTTTGATCGCCAGCGACGAAGGCTCAGCAAGATGCAAAGGCAGCTACCGAACCATCTTTCCGAAGAACGCTTTGGCTCGCTCCATCAACATCTCAGGCAACTTTTCGCTCGCAACTAATCGCAAGATCGCGACTGAGTTCGCGCCCTTTCCAGCCTCTTCGGCATCCTCAGCATCAACGAGCGACAGCGATTTGACCCGTTCCTGATAGCGCCCGCAATAATTGGTTCCATCGGAAGCTCTCCGACATTGCTGCCTGCGAAGCAGATTCTCTCGCAAAAAGCTCAGCCCGATCGCTTTGTCCATCCATACGCAGGAGCGTTGCGAGCAATAGAATCTCGCGACCGCTTTCTGTCGGCTGGGCGAGAACTCTCCGTGACAAGGATTCCATCATGTTCTGTGCATCAATGTTGGACTTGTCCAAATATGCTCCAATCGTTTTTCCTCCTAAACTTTCAGAATCGATAGTTCCTCCTTGAGCGCAGGCGAGTTCCAAAAGATCAAGCACGCGATCCATTTTCTCCAAACCAGACCTGGACTCCGTTTCCAACACTTGCTGCCGGATCGCGACAAGTTCAAAAACCGCATGTCGAATAAGGATCGAGTGGTGTTTGGAGGAATTGATCTTTTCCATGCGAAGGCACCCTTGGAGAGCAGACTCCCAATCACCGCGAGAAACCATATCATCGATCAGGCCAACCGCGGACTCCGTCCAGATAGGAGAATAAGGTTGAAGCGGTCTGGGGATATCCGACTTGACCACCAACGCTTTCGTCCGTGCCGACGAAGCAACCATCGGAGTGTTGTCCAATCGTCGCACCATAGACTCCTGCGTGCGACTGGGCCAACGATTAGGTTGGTCGGGTTCAAAGCCAATCGTGCTTACCCTGCTGGCGATCTGAATACCAGACGATGGTCGTACAGAAGACGCTCCGTGGAAACTCGGTTGCCACTGCCAGTTGTTCGGTTCAACGTAGTCGGAATAAATCGGTGTGGGATAAACTGGCTCGCAATAGACCGGGGGAACGTATGCCCTCACTCCGTAATAACTTACTCGGCTCGGACAACATCGAGCCCCCCCGAACGTTCTGCACGAAAAATAATTTCTTCCATAACCGACATAACAATTCGGCACTGAATAAACGGGTGACGTGTAATATGGTGCGGGATAAACGGTCGGTGCGTAGATTGCCCCCGCAACCAGGGTTGGTTCATAGTAGATCGAGTGCGTTGAGTAAACAACTGGGGATCGACACCATGGTCGAGCCAGACAACCATACCCGTAGCCAAAGTAGCAACGATGCCAAGCTTCCGCCGATTGTCCCCACAAGAGACAGACAAAGGCCATGCAAATCATCAGCTTTGAGTTCAATCGCATCGACATCGATCCGCTCCATTTGATTTGACGTGAACAATACGAGCCAGCCGGTTTCACCCAACTAAGCGATGGTAAGGCACGATACATTAGGACGCACGTGGCCCACTACAAGAGTCGATGCTTGACGCCTACACCAACCATCGTTCAATGTCAGTATAGAGTACGATCGGACGATGAAAACAGCCTAGCTTCCTTATCTAGCCATTTATTGCACGGCTCTTAACGTCTGCAGATTTCATTCACTTTTGAAATCAATAACTCCTCCAACAAAAAATGCTGGGGAGAAAATCACCCCAGCGTTTCTTAGAGTTACGGTTCTGTTCGAAGCTAACGATCAGTTGCCGCAGTATGGATTAAGCTGCTTTAGAACGCGCCGCCACCACCGAAGCCACCACCACCAGCTCCACCGCCACCTGCTCCACCGCCACCTGCGCCACCGCCACCTGCGCCACCACCGCCGTTGGTTTGCCCACTGACGAAGTTAAAGGTATCAACCGCGAGAATATCGCTGAAGAAGGGGAACGAAGTAATGCGAACGTAGCGACGGTCACCCGAAACAACGGCCGTGCCCATCATCATGGTTCCTTGTGGGATGACGGTGATAATTGGCTGATAACCAACCATTCCTCCGCGGAAGAATGGTGGCCGGAACTGCCCACCAGGGAAACCCGATCCATTCCTATTCCCGTTGGCGAATCGAGACAGCATCGCTTGGTAAGCGAGATTAGGATTGTATTCATCCCCCATACCCGCACCGACCGCCGCATTGTCTTGCCCCGGTCCAACTTGGGCAAGAACTGCATTGCTTGCAAACGATTTCTCTGCTTGAACCTTTGCCAAATGAGCTTCAGCGATCGGTTCAGTTCGGTGACCATTCTTCACTTCGGTGACGAGCATTGCATCTCGTTCGATCGAGATTTGTTGCTCAACGATTTTCTGCGATGGTGTGCCATAATCGGTAACCAGGTGTACAGTTACCTTTCCTCCAGCGACTTCACCCCAGACCTTTCGGATCACGATTCGATACTGACCGGAGTGTCCCTGAGCACACGCGTAGGTCTCGGAAAAACCATCTTTGCTAGGTTTGTCGAGAGACGATCCGTCTCCGAGGAGCATCCCACCGGCGATAGTTCTCGGATTCGCTGAATTGCAAATCGTCCCGGTTGGTTCTTCTACCACCAAGTCGATGTCTGCGTTTCCAGTCCAAGCGACACGGACGACTATGTCTCGAACTTGAGCCTTTTTCATAGCCTGTTCGAGGGCATAAGCTTCCATCTTGCGGCCTTCGTTCGTCAATCGAACATAGGCTGCCTTTGCCGCAAGGATTGCTTTTTCAATCAATGGCAGATGCTCATCGGTCCACGACTGGCTCAATATCCCAGTCGATGCCCAGACAACACCGTCTTTATCATCGAGTTCCAAACTCAACTTCAGACCAGCATCGAGAGGGAAGCGTTCTGAAGGATTCGCACGGTGTGCATCGCGGTAAATCGCGAGAGCTTCCTGCTTCATACCTTGGGATTCCAGATATCGAGCGATCTTCATCGCAACTGTTACATCACCTCCAAAGTCGATACTGGACAGCATCACGCGACGAATTTCCGACCCGGGATAATCAGAGCCTTGCATCGCAATGCTCAGTGCTTCGTACATCCATGGCGCAGGAAGCGAATCTCGCATCACATCGCTCAATCGGTCGACGATTTGCTGGAATTTCTCCCTGGTTTCGGCGTCGTTCTTGGCATCAGCAGCTTTCTTGGCTTCCTCCATGGTGACTCCGACCCAACGAGCGAACGCAGCTTCCGCATCCGCTCGGGCGTCACCCTCGGAACTCAGAATGCTCTTCACCAGTTCCGAAGCGTCCACGGCATTGACGGGTACTTGGGTTTTTGTGGATTTGGCTGGTGTGTCGCTGACATCCATCATGCCACCCATGCCACCGCCCATACCGCCCATACCGCCCATGCCGCCGCCCATCCCGTGGTGGTTGTCTTGGCCTCCGCCGCCGCCCTCTTCTTCCTCCTTCGGGATCTCCGTGATCAGGGAGTCGGTGTTCAACACAGGCGC
>VGZN01000012.1 GCA_016872635.1 Planctomycetota bacterium
TTTTCAAATTGCCCGCCCCAACGTAGCGAGTATCCGGCGGGGAGTACTACCTCTCTCTCAACCAAGCGTTGTGCTTCTGCAACGAAGCCAGCTAAATCTCGCCCTCGAACATTGCATTGCACCAGCAATCGTCGGCGCAATGAATCCCGACTGATTTCGACGGGCCCATCTTGGATCACAATGTCAGCCAACTGGGAAATCGGAATTTGCCTTCCTCGTCCATCGTCAACCTTCAATTGCAATAGTTTCTCGGCATCCTGTCGCCATTCCGGCTTGAGCCGCACTTGCAACGGGAACCTACGTTGACCTTCAAAGACCTGACCGATCGGTACACCACCTACGGCGGCGATCGCATCGAGCACGATGCGTGTGTTGATGCCATAGCGCGCTAAATCTTCTCGCCGAACAATAACGCGTAAATATGGGAGACCTGCAATTTGTTGCGCTTGCACATCCGCCGATCCGGCTACTTTATTCAAGGCCTTGACGAGTTCGTCACCCTTCTGTTTCAAGATGTCTAGATCATCGCCGTAGAGACTTAAACCAATGTCCGAACGCACCCCGGCGACGAGTTCCTGAACACGTAATTCGATGGGCTGGGTGAAGCTAAACGCGTTCCCAGGAACATCGACCTTGAGTGACTCCTGCATCGCTTCAATCAATGATTCCTTCGGCAACTGCTCCGGCCATGCAGATCGTGGCTTCATTCGGACAATCACGTCGGTTTGGTAAACGCCCATAGGGTCGTTAGCGATCTCAGGTCGCCCCGTCTTTGAAACCACTGTTTCTACTTGAGGGAATTTCAAAAGGCACCGTTCGACCTTTTTGGTCATTTCGATAGAAGTCTCGAGCGACACGCTCGGCAGTCTCGTCACTTGGATAGCCAAGTCACCTTCGTCGAGCTTGGGTACAAATTCGATCCCGAGACTCGCAGTAATAGCCACGCTAATGGCGAAAAGGCCGATCGCAACGCTAAACATCAATCCAGGCTTAGACATCGCGAACTGCAGCATCGATTCATAGGCTTTCTTGAGCCATTTCAACAATTGCGTTTCACCTTCCTTGAATCGTCGCGCGAGGAAAAGTGAAGCCATCACGGGCATGACGGTAACCGAAAGAATCAATGCAGAGGTAAGTGCAGACATAAACGTGAATGCCATTGGTCGGAACATCTTTCCTTCCATGCCTTGCAAGCTCAGGATAGGCAAGAAGACGATGATCACTATGATCCCAGCAAAGAGAATTGGTTTTCCAACCTCCTTGGCCGATTCGCGAAAGACCGCTAACGGAACCTTTTCGTTTCGATGGAGGTAGTGGTAGGATGAAACGCGGCGCATGCAGTTTTCGACCATCACCACGGCGCCGTCGACAATCACGCCAAAGTCCACCGCGCCCAAACTCATCAAGTTTGCCGAGACACCTGCATATCGCATAGCGACCAGCGCACACATTGCGGAAAGAGGGATTGCAGCTGCAACTATCAGTCCAGCTCGAATATCGCCGAGCAATAGGAAAAGCATGATGATAACTAGAAGAACACCGAGTCCGATATTCTCAGCTACGGTGTGGATGGTTTTCTCGACCAGTTCAGTTCGGTCGTAAAACGTATCGATCACGATACCTTTGGGGAGCGTTTTTTGTATCTCCGCAATCTTGTGTTTAACATCTTCGACGACTTGTCGGGAATTTCCTCCGATAATCATCATCACCATCCCGACAACAGCTTGGCGATTGCCGTCACGGGTGACGCCTCCTTGGCGCAGCATGGGCGCGAATTGCACGTCGCCGATATCCTTGATCCTAACCGGAGTTCCCTCGCGGCTATCGAGAACAATGGAACGAATATCTTCGAGGTTCCCGACGAGTCCCTCACCGCGGATCAGTCGCTGTTCCGATCCGTGGGCGATGTATCCACCACCGGAATTGCCGTTGTTCTCCTCGAGTGCTTTGAAAACATCGCCAAGGGATATTCCGTAATTTTGAAGTTTCGTCGGGTCGGCTTGGACTTCGTATGTTTTAAGCTCGCCGCCAAAAGTATTAACCTCGGTCACACCGGGAACGCTTCGTAGTTGGAATGCAATCAGCCAATCGAGCATTGTTCGAAGCTCGCTGAGAGAATAATCAGAGCAATCCGCTGCACGAACCTCGAACTGATAGATCTCGCTCATTCCCGTCGCAATGGGGCCAATTTCGGGACTTCCCATTCCGGAAGGTATGTTTTCTCTCGCTTTCTGAAGGCGTTCGTTGACCAAATTCCGAGCCCAATAGATGTCCGTCCCTTCGATAAAAGAAACGGTCACTGCACTCAGCCCAAATCTGCTGATCGATCGGATTTCATCTACATTGGGAATGCCGCTCATCGCGTTCTCAACGGGAAACGTAATGAATTGCTCGACCTCGACGGGCCCTAAGGCGGGAGAGTTCGTCAATATTTGCACTTGTACGTTGGTTAGGTCGGGTACGGCGTCTATTGGAATTTTGCTCGCCGCAAAAAAACCTGCTCCTATGATCACAAAGGACAGGAGCATGACAATAAATCGGTTGTTGAGTGACCAATCGATGATATGGTTGACCATGAGCTACTCTCCTCCCATCAATTCGGCGAGGAGGCGGGATTTAAGAATGAATCCACCATCGACCACGACGGATTCCCCGGAGGCTACTCCGGAGCGGATGACGATTACTTTTCCATTGGTCGGACCAAGTTTCACGTCCCGACGTTCAAAGGTATCTCCTCCGATGTGAATGAAGACGAACGACTTACCTTCGTGTTCCAAGACCGCGTTGATGGGTAGCGTGAATACATTGGATTCGGTGATCCCCGGAAGATCGATGGTCACAAACATTCCTGGTTTCAGCAGACGTTCGCTGTTGTCCGCGGTCGCTCTCATCGAGATGGTGCGCGTCGCTTCGTCCATGATCTCGCCAGTGTAGAAAACCTTGGCATCGAAAGTTCGGTCTGGCCAGGCTTCGTTGCGAAGCGTGATGGTCTTGTCGCTTAAACTACGCAATAAAGGCACGTTTTCTTCGTAGACATCTGCAGTGATCCATACGGTCGAAAGATCGGCGATAGTTAAAACAGAGGTGCTTTGGCGTACCTGTTCCCGAAGCGCGACGTCTTTCGTGATCACTGTACCATCGAATGGAGCAGTGATCGGATAGTGCGAAATCGCTTCCCCTTGATTGGCTGGATCAATGGAGTCGATGTCCTCTTGGGAGCAACCGAGGATACGCAGGTTGGTCGAAGCCACAGCGATCTTGGTTTCAGCTTCCTTGAGGTCCTGAGATGCTAGCAACTGGGATGTTTTCATCTCGTACTCAATTTGTTCGATTCTGGACTGGAACGTTGCAAGATTTGCATCACGTGAAGCTTGTGCGGTGAGGAGTACTTTGCTTGAGACTGCGCCGCTGTCGCGGACTCCCTCAAGACGGCTCAAGTCCGCTTGAGCCTTGATGTACGACGCGTAAGACGCCAGTAATCGTTCTCGATAATCACCCATGGCGTTGCTGCGAAATCGTTGCTCGATCTCGGTGATCGGTTGATTTGCTCGTAAGGCCGCGATGAGCTGCTTGGTATTTGCAGTGATGTTCTCTTGGATACCGAGTTTTACTGATGCCAACTCTCGCTGCAAACGCGCTTGGTAGAGATCGAGTTTTGCTGTCCCTATCTCGCGGCTGTGGATCACAACCAATAGATCATCGGTCTTTACATTTTGTCCGAGAGCTACTGAGACTTGATCGACGGTCCCTTCGACCATGGGGTAGATATGAGCGATTCGGTCCTCATTCAAGGAGATTTTCCCGGTAACGCCAATTTGCTTCGAAAAGTCAGTTTGTATTGCTGGGCTAAGCTGAATTCCAGCTGACTCCCACTGATCTGAGGGTAATTTAGCTATGGCTGAGCTCGGCTCGTTGGAGTTCGCTGCGGTCGTCGCAGGATTCTCGTCGCCGTGTTGGGATGTATGCCTCTTGGGTGAGTCGGCGACACGGCTTGTAATCCAACGTGTCCCTAGGCCGCCTAGCAATGCCGCGGCGGCGATAATAATGCCTTGCCTGACAAAGGGGTTGATCGCGCGACTGGAAGAAGCGGTTTTCGTACCGCTCGAGGGAGCTGTCATGGCGAATGTCCAATACAGGGGTTGTTGTTCAGTATCTACCGTGAGATCCGTCGAGGATCGCGATTTTCACGGCATCCACGAAGTGATAATCACTTCGGTCGAATGGTATGACTTAGAAGAAACCGATGAGCGAGAATATCAAGGCCACTGCAGCAGGCTGGTTACCAACGATTGTAATAGTCGGCAGCAGAGGAATTGGGTCAACATACCAGCATGCAATTTAGAGAAATCAAAGAAGGCTGGAGAGTTGCGTTCAGGACCACAGGACTATCGTGGTCTTTCTGTATAGGTGATGTCCTCTGTGCGAGGAGCGAATGGAGCCCATCGGTTGCTAGGAAATCGATATCTACCGGCTTGAACGCAATCTCAATCATAAGTGCATTTGCGAGTTCCGGAGACGATAGAGATGTTACGATCGCTGGAGAGGACGCATTGCACGTCGCAAAGAGGATGGAACCATTGTTCAATACCCAGTGCACGTGTACCTTGTTATCTGGAGGTGTGGCTTGGGTGTGGAACTCCGTCAAGTGCTCCTGCAGCGTTGACACGCCTGTATTGCTACTTGCAAGCTCTTCATGCGAGTGAACGATCGGTCGGGGAAATACCCAAAGAAACATGAGCAAAAGCATACCCAAACTCATGCGTCGCTTTCGATGTTCGCTTGGGTAGGATCGCATAGCTCAAATAGGAGAGGACGAGGAGCCGTTGTTGTTTTGTTCTTTAGGGGGTTTTCACGGTCGGGCGTTGACCGAGTTCGGATCTTCCTGTGCCGGAATAGGGCTCATGGTATTCGCAACCCCCTGGAAGACTTTTAGGCGGATCGATTGCTCTCGAGGCTTTCCCACCTTTAGAGGTTAACCTAGTTTCGTTTGAGTGGCACGTCAAGCAACCCTATTTGCGGAGGCGGGTTATTAAGCATATACTCTTCTTGATCGGGGCGACAATCGGTGAAATCGGAAGTCCCTCGAGCAATAAGCGGGTGTAACTCAGTGGCTAGAGTGCTAGCTTCCCAAGCTGGAAGTCGTGGGTTCGAATCCCATCACCCGCTCTCATCCTGCCTTTAGTTAGTTCGTTTTTCCGGCTTCTGTGGTCGGTCGTCTACTCGTCAGACAAATCAAAAAAATCGCGACGGCAAGGAAGTAATGCAGCAATTGCGTTCCAGAAAACACGTTGAGTATCTTGGTTGTTGGCCCAGTGAACAATGCCACACCAAAGGACGCAAAGAGAGAGGCAGAGGCCAAAATCCCGAGCCAGACTTGTTTTCCTTTGGAGCTACCTAAAATCGCAATGGTGATAGGTACACTGCATATCGCGGGAACGATTTGTGCCCAAATCTTTGCCCCCGATAACCAAATCGCGATTCCGAGCCCTCCAACGATAAACGTAAACCACCATGCACCGTCCATTCTCCTCGCAATGGGGCTGTTGGGATAAGTAAGACTGAATGCGAGAATAGGGAATGAACTCACCGCCGCAATGGCTGCGATGATTCGGTGTGGCCCTTGGGCCCATTGGTTCATCGGAGAGAAGTTTGAAAATTTGATCACCCCGAGTCCTGCGGCGAGCCCAATCCACAAACATGCAATGCTTAACCCCGCGCGTTGCTGGCTTGGTGTTAGATTGATGCAAAAGAAATACAGACAAACTGAAAACAACACGAGATCAGAAAAGGCATCGTGGGTCATGAGGGGGAATTTTCCGATCCTACGTAACCGCCTTCAAGACTATCGTAGCCATGAAAACTGAATGGCATTAAGCATTGCATGAATCGCAGCATTTTATGGTGTTGAGCGGGGCGATGCGAGCACTTTTTCAAGCACGTTTCTAACACGCGTTTGCTCGTTTCCGCTACGGGGGCGCCATGGGGAGTTAGGAACGCTCACGTTGCTAGAATCGGATTCATCGGAAATTTGGAGGGCTGCGCAGGGGTTGGCTTGAACTATTTTGCCATCGGGTCCAGGATTCTCTTGGGAAACCGGTGGGGATGGAAATTGAAGGGGGTGGGATTTTAGCTATTCTGGAATGGCACGCTAAATATTTTTGGGTAGGTTTGATGCAAATCCGCAATGGCTGATACACCACGTTTCTCCAGCTATATCCTCAACCAATTGAGTGAGGCGATTGAGCGGTTTGGTTTCGACGAGACCCGCATCAATCGGAAACTTCTGCTCGGTACCCTTGCCGCCTTCGTGCTTGGAATCCCCGCCGTCCATCTGTTGCATTCCTTGCAGATGACAAAGGTGCATCGGGTTATGTTGCTAAGAGTCGAATCACTCCGGGAACAGGGGCAATTAGGTTCTGCCATCGAATTGATGGACAAGTACCTGCGTTACAAACCAGACGATATCAAAAAGCGCGTGGATCTTGTGGATCTGTTCCATCAGAAGGCGTCGAGTCCGTCGGAGGTTCTGTCGTTAATCACGCTTCAGTACTCCACCCTCGGACTTTGCGAATCGAATGCAGACTTGAAGGACCGAGTTCCCTCGCTGAGACGGGCACTAACCGATCGATTGATCCAAGTTGGGCGTTATGAAGACGCTATTGAACAAATTCATCTCGGGACTAATGCCGTATTGGATACCTCCATTGAAAAGCAGCTTGCACTCAGCCGGATGGGGTTGTTGTTGGCCAATCGACCCGATGTCGTCACCAAATATTCTAAAATCTCCGATCCCGAATGGCTCGAGCAATTCAATGCAATGCATCCAGCGGATCTGCTTGCTCGGTCGCTCATCGATCTTCCTGGAGACCTGGAGCTGACGGAGATGTTTGTGGAATTGTGCTTTGGAGATCCAGTCGCCCTCAAAGATGCGCTCCTCGCAAAGGATTCGATAACCGACCTTCGGATGCGAGCGAAAAAGAAATCGGAAGACTCGTTGTTGAAGCTTCCTGATTCACCCGAGGCATGGCTTCTGAATTTCCGTGCAATGTCAGCCCTCGATCAAACTGTTAGCAGGGAGGAGGTTGAGCGTGCAGCGGATCGCTTTTCGAGTAGTCCGCGGGTGCAAAAGGAAGCGGCACTTTACTTCCTGCGGCTAGGGCTTAGTGCCCAAGAGCCAGATACTGCAATGACAGAGGAGTCTCAAGGCACTAAGTATCTTGCGAGAGCCGAGGATATCCTCACTTCCCTCATATCCTCATCAAAATCGCGCGATACAACCTTATACTTGGCGTTGGGCGAAGTTCTTGAGAAGAAGGGGAAACTTGTCGAAGCGATTCGGGTGTGGAGTGACGGAACGCGCGTGTGCACCGCTCCAACGTGGGATCTCCACGTTCGACTTGCTCAGCAGCACCTTAAGGATGGGGACCTTTCCCTCACGAATGGGGCGCTGCAAGGAATGGACGAGGCGATTCGAAGAGAAACGATTGCGTTTCCAAATGCGGTTCAAAACGAAGCTCAGCGATTTGCGAAGCAGCAATGGATTGCGTATTACTTGAAGGCTGGAGATATCGCGCAAGCTGAACGGGTATTGGAGGGATTAAGAGCAAACCTTGCGACAGCATCCGCCATGAGTCAGGCAAATCTCTATGAATACCTTGGTTCGGTTTACTCAACATTGGGGCAATGGCAAAAAGCTGCGGGTGCCTACGCTGAGGCGGTCAGTCGTCGCCCTTCCGATGATGACACGCTCAGACGTGCAAGCCAGGCATCGATTGAGTCGAAGCTCTACCCTCAGGCGAAAAAGCAGATCGAATCGATCAGCGAAAAGAATTTTATGGATTGGGTCCGACTGGCTTCGGTTTGTCTTGAATTACCGGTTGCTTCTGGTGCAACGGGTGAATCCGAAATCATCAAGGCCCAAACAGCAATCACGAATGCCCGCGAATTGATGACTAGCGATCCTCAGGCTCACGAGCGGGAGTGGATCGTTGATCTGCTCGAGTACGCAATCAAGCTTCGAACGTCAAGTGGGGAGGTACAACGACGCGTTATCGATGAAGCAACAGAAAAATTAGTCAATCTGTGTGAGGCGAATCCAAACAAATTGGACATGTGGCAAACTCATATTTCGGCACTTCGCAAGTGGGGGAAGATCAAGGAGTCGAATGCCCTATTGGTCACTTTTCAACAAAGAAACCCCGACAGTCCATTAGCAGTGACATTTCGAGCAAGCACCCTCGCTGCCAAAGGCGAATACGGCGAAGCGCAGAGGGTTCTGCTTGATAAGTTGAAGCAAAGTCCCAAAAACGACTTGGTGTTAGCGACGCTGTTTCAATGGACATCGAATGCAGAGTCTCTAGCTACAGTTGCTGATACATGTGTTGAACTTTACAAGAACGATTTGCAACGGTTGTTGATGATTGGTCAGTTGGCCTGCAAAGCTTCCTCGCGTTGGAGCTCGACCTCTTCCAATGGGACGGTTGAAAAGAAGGCTGCGTCGCAACAGTGGAGCGCAATCGTACAAAGGATTGAGGATAGGATTCGAGCCTTGGAAGGAGATTCAGGGACCGAATGGCGTGTTCTGCGAGCCCGACGTTTGTTGGAATCGGCGGAGCCGAATCAAGCCGCGGAGTTGCCTATTATTCGAGATCTCACTACCTATGTTATTGTTAAAAAACCAGATTATTCGACCGGTTATGCCTTGGAGGGGGCTGTACTCGATCGAATGAACGAATTGGATGCTGCGATCGCGATGTACCTCAAGGCCGTGGGCCTGGGTGAGCCGGACATTGGTGTCTATGAGCGATTGACAGAACTGCTCTACTCCCAAGGCCGCTTTGATGACGCGCAGTTGGTAATGAATAAACTGGGCCGAGGATTAAGCCGCTCCTCTCGCCTATCTTCCGTGGCCTTGCAACTGGCCGCATCCGAGAGTGATCAGGATCTTGCGGAATTGGCCAAAGAGGGTGTCGCATTGCGACCGGGAGATCCAATGGCATGGGTGTGGTACGCACAAGTCCTCGAGTTGACTTCTCGAACCGGTTCTCGAGAGGACCGAATGGATTCGATTGCGAATGCAGACGAGGCGTTAAATCGTGCGGCGGAGATTGCGCCCTCGGACCTAAGAGTCTTCAATGCACAGTATGGTTTTTACGCTCGTATCGCGAACAAGGAAAAGCTGGAATCGACCATTGAGCGACTTCAGGGAACAACCGGTTTGGATCTCGTGCAAAAGAATGTTGTATTGGGACGGATGTTGTTAGGTCAAGGGAAATTGCTCGAGGCATTAGCCTCCTATCAGGCTGCCGAAGAACTTGGGGCCAAACGCTCTTCCATCGCCATTCTCAAGGCAGAGGCGCTTCGTTCGCAGCAAAAAATTGACACTGCGATTGAAGTTTTGGACGATGCACTCCAGCAGGAGCCCGAAAATCACCAGCTGCGTCGATACCTTTCCACATTACTCGGTTCACGCGGGTCTGTTACGGACTGGGAAAGGATCGAGCAATTGCTGACTGGCTCCACCTTCGCTAATTCCGTAGATGACAATCGTCTCCTTGCAAGTCTCTACATCCAACGGGGCATGCCAAGCGATTTGATCAAGGCCCGCCGCATTCTCGATAAGCTCGTGGTTGGTAAATCCGCTCAGTTAGAGGACGATCATTTTCGACTTGGATTGCTATGCCTGCGTAGCGCCCAATTGCAGTTCGATCTTAGGAGAACGGTCGAGGGAAATCGACTTCTTGAGGACGCTGAGCGCTATCTGCAGCAAGCACTTGTAATTTCGCCCGAGCGGGAAGAGTTTTTATACGCGTATGGGCGAGTATTGCTGAAACGCAACCGAGTTCTAGAAGCACTGTCCCAAGCGGAGCTATTGTTGCGATTGGATCCCGATGCGTTCAGCTCGAATTTATTGATGGCATGTGCCCAAAAGATAAAAGGTAATAGCAATGCAGCGTCAGGTCTTCTCAAGACGTGGCAGGATCGAATGCGTGACAAGTGGGGGCATTCGAACGCAAAGTGGATCGAGGCACTCAGCAAATCTGCACTCGGTTTTTTGACGATCCAAGATGTGCCTTCCTGCGATAAGGCGATTTCGGAGCTGGAGGCAATCGACCGACGATCGGCGATCGTTGCACTGACCTCCATCTCTAAGAATGAGGACATCGAAACGAGATCTAGTGCGATCGATCTCCTTTTAAAACGGGGGCTGCTTGCCGGACGAGACTCTTCGATAGCGCGGGAGATCGCTACGATTATTGCTCAAGCTATGATCGAAGCGCCATTCAGTACCGATATGCCGTCGAAAGTTCATTCATTGTTGCTAGATGTTCATTCGACCCAAAGCAATTCTCCTCGCTTGTCGAAGTTGATGGCGGAATACTGGCTTGTGACCGGTGAACGGAGTAAATCAATTGATGCTTATCGGAGTCTCGTTCAATCCGGATCCAAGGATCCCGTGGTTTTGAATAACCTAGCGAATTTGCTGAGTGAGTCACCCGATGGGTTAGACGAAGCACTTCAAAGAATTGACGAAGCGATTGCGATTGCGGGGGAGTTGCCCGATTTTTTGGATTCCAAAGGAGCAATCCTCATGCGAATGAGTAAGTTAGAGGATGCCGCTGGAATGTTTGAGCGTGCGTCCAGGATCGGTACCAATCCACTTTTCAAATTTCATTGGTACGTCGCGTTGATGCGGGCTGGGCGGACTGATTCAGCATTGCGGATAAAGGAGAAGATCGACAAGTCAGCGCTGCGTAGAATTCAGCTATCGCCGGACGATGTCGAGGAGCTGGATAAACTCCAATAGCGTTGGCTTGGCCCGTTGATCGATCTTTGCGGCGATTCAGGAGACGAGACGATGCGGAGGGCGGGCACTCAGACGTCAAATCTAGATGCCGTTCTTTATGACTAGGGTATGACGCTCTTGCGGAAAAAATCCAAGTTGCTTCTGCTTGCTTTTTGGCGATTTCTCTGGAAACCGGCACTCGAGTCCGTTTGCATCACCTGGCTTCAAGGGGAGTTATGCTGGTTCTCTTTCGATCCTAAATACCGATGTTTGCCAAGGCAACAAATCTACAAACAGCCCCTTGTGAACCAAATCCTTCCCGTGCCATTCAAAGCTGCGATTGTCCAAGCGATCGTGGAATTGCCAAAGGCCTGTAGCCAGTCCTGGGATCTGCGACTCAAGCACTGAGAGTGGGATATGGCACTGGCTCGCATGGGATGACCAATTGGTAACTACAACCAAAGGGGGCTCGTTAGGATATGTCCAAGCAAAGGCAATCATGGATTCCTCCGAGGAATTGCCGACCCATGCTTCACGGCATTCGAGCAGCGACCAATTCCCTACCCGAAGTAAGTCTTGTTCCAAAATCCCGAGCAATATGTTGTAAAAGTTGTGAATTGGTTCGGATGTGGTTTCGTCGGGGCCCCGGATTAAATGGGGAGATATCTTTACTCTTCGCCCCTCGACCTGACCTTGATGCAGCAATCTCATCCCTGGAGATAGATATGCCATTGCGGCGGCCGATTTGTGTTTTTCGAAAGGAAATACGGTTGCAGCTCGTGGTTCATCATGGTTTTCTAAGAAACGAACCATGTGATTCTGGAAATCGACATTCGCGCGAAAGTGTGATCGGATCGACTGTGGGCTACCGTGCAACAAGCGATCGTAGAGTCTCTTGTCATATGTGAAGTCGAACCCTTGCTGTTGCAGTTCCGACTCGCGATCCCAATAAACCTCTGCCATGAATAGAAAAGAAGGCCATCGCGTTCGAATAACTTCGATTGCAGCGGGCCAAAATGGTTCAATGGTTCGATTCCATGTGCTTGAGAAAACATCAGGGAGAATCAGCATCGCCATATCGCAACGCAATCCATCGCATTGATGTGAGATTTTCACAAGTTCCTGTAGCATCGCTGCGTGGAGATTCGGATTGGAATAGTCTAATTGCACGGTATCAGGCCAACCCGGAAAGTACGGATCGCGCCCGTGCGCGAAGATGACGCATGTTTCATCATTTCGACGCTCGAAAAAGTTCTCGGGACTATTCGCTAGGTTGGTGGGTGATCCTTGAATAAAGTACTCCGGCCTCTCCTCAATCCACGGGTGATCGAGTCCCATGTGATTCGGGACAAAGTCAAGCATGAGCTTGAGTCCATGGTCTCGCATTCGATCGCGTAGTTGCCTTAGTGCTTCGTCGCCTCCGAGATCGCGGTGAACCGCATAATGAGAGATGGCGAAACCAGAGCCTCCGATATCAGACCCATTAAGATCAGGGAGTATTTCATGAAATTCCCTTAACCACTCAGGGTTCGTTTTTGAAACGCGTTGCGATTCAGGTCCGGTTTGCCACACGCTCAGCAACCAAATCCAATCGAACCCCATTTCGGCAATTTGTTGTAGATCTTCGCCAGTGATGTCGTCCAGTGTCGCCGGGCGGCCCAGCTGGTGGGCTCGAGCGGTCAACCACACTCGCGTATTCAGTTGCAGTAGCAGAGGATAACGAATGGATTTCATCGCAAGCAGAGTTGGTAGCGGGTGGGTTCAAGTAGCTAACGCATGACCACGGTCATATCTGCATCACCGTGAGGTTGCGAATAACGTTTACACCTTCACGGCAGCGTATTATGAAAATTGCCGTTTTGATCGGTGGAAGCCCTATTCTTGCAGCATCGATGGGCGACACACCGACTCGGATACGGATTTTTTCCCCCTCATTTCACCGTTGATCGCATCTCACGGTAACGGTGGATCAGGCTGTTGGTGGAGCTATCGTGGTTCAGTCGGGGACTCGTCGGAGATTCTAGTTCGGGCAAAATGCACTGCGCAAGGGCCTTGCCGAGTTCAACTCCCCACTGGTCGAACGGATTTACACCCCAGATTGCACCTTGGGTGAAGACAATATGCTCGTAGAGTGCAACAAGGGCTCCTAGGATAGCCGGAGTCAATCGCTGTGCCAGAATCGTGTTGGATGGGCGGTTCCCTTCGAAAACGCGATGTGGAACAAGCCAGTCAGGAGTCCCGTCCGCTGCAACTTGTTCGGCAGTCTTTCCGAAGGCTAGCGCTTCAGATTGCGCTAACACATTGGCCATGAGAATATCGTGATGGCGTCCCAATGGCGTCAGTGCCTGTGCAAAGGCGATAAAATCGCAAGGTATTAGTCGTGTACCCTGATGGATCAATTGGTAGAAAGAATGCTGGCCATTAGTTCCTGGTTCACCCCAGTAAATGGGTCCTGTGTGGTAGGAAACAGGCTCGCCATCAAGGGTTACTCTCTTTCCGTTGCTCTCCATCGTCAGTTGCTGGAGGTAAGCAGGGAATCGTTTCAAGTAGTTTTCGTAGGGAAGAACTGCGATTGCATGTGCATCGAGAAAATTCGTGTACCAGATCGACAACAGGCCCATGATGACAGGAAGGTTTTGGTCTAGCGCTGCCGTGCGATAATGCTTGTCCATTTGATAGAAGCCGCCGAGCATCTCGTAAAAGTTCTCGGGCCCAATTGCTATCATGGTCGATAGCCCGATGGCGGAGTCCATAGAGTACCTTCCGCCTACCCAATCCCAGAAGCCAAACATATTTTCGGTATCGATTCCAAAGCTCGACACCTTTTCCGCGTTGGTGGAGACCGCCACGAAGTGCTTGGCAACCGATGCTTGATTACCATCAAATGCCGTGAGGAGCCAATCGCGCGCGCTCTGCGCGTTGGTCATGGTTTCGAGCGTAGTGAAGGTTTTTGATGAAACGATGAAAAGCGTCTCGGCGGGATCGAGTACGCGAGTGGCTTCGGCGAGATCGATACCATCGACGTTGGAAACAAAAAGAAACGTCAATTCGCGATCGCTGTAATGCCTCAGCGCTTCATAGGCCATGACTGGCCCCAGATCGGATCCTCCGATCCCTATATTGACGACGTTGCGGATCCGTTTGCCTGAATAGCCCATCCAATCGCCGCTTCGAACGCGATCGGCGAACGAGGCCATTTTTGCTAAAACTCCATGAATCTCCGGGACGACATTTTTTCCATCGACAAGGATCGTACTGTCCTTAGGTGCGCGCAGGGCCGTATGGAGCACGGCGCGATTCTCTGTCGTATTGATCTTGTCTCCCCGGAACATTGCCTCAATCTTTTCGTGCAAGCCAGACTCGCGAGCCAACTGGTACAGGAGTCCCATCGTCTCGTCGGTGACACGATTCTTCGAATAGTCGAGAAACAATCCAGCCGCCTGTGCTGTCAACCGCTGACCTCGGTCCTGATCGGTCGAAAAGAGGGCTCGCAGATGCGTGTTACGCATCGATGCGGCGTGAGATTCGAGTGATTTCCAAGCGGAGTGGTGGATTGGAAGTTTCGCTCCCGTTTGCATTGATATTCCTTATTCGCTTTGCGGACATTTCACAGGCGGGACTCAACCCGCGTCTTGCAACCAAGATTTCGAGGAGGTGAGATTCGCTTGATGGCACCAAAAGAGTTACTTCGTGATTGGAAGTTGTCGGACTTGTTGGTCGAGTTCCAGAATGTTTTTGATAAGAATCGTGCCCGTTTTTTCGCCGAGGGAGACTCGCGAGACATACTCGTAGCGTGAAAAGCTGGAAAAGTCGACTTCAGTAAGGATGTATCCGAAGGCATCGTTGGTTAATCCGAACAGCATATTGTGATCACCCGACATTTTTCGTTTCAGATAAAAACCGATGTTCGGCAACGCTTCACCAGGAATCGTGGCGATACGAGCCGAGCCGATTTGAATCAGGTTGATGCGAGAGGATATCGTTCGGTTATCGTTTCTTGGGTAATTGAGCGGCGAGTACTGCACGACTCCCCACAAGGCATCCGAATCGACTGGGAATTCGACCATGCGATGTTCGCATTGCAACGGAACGTCAGATATCGGCTCTACTGTTGTGATTATCCGCAATGCTTCATCGGCAAGTTTTTCGCCGATGCGTTGGCATTCGCTCCATTCGCGTTTGTCGATCCATCGGCCTGCAAGGGGATCTGCAATTTTGGAAAGATCTCGGTTGTCGGCAGTGATCATTCCTCCTTGGGCGCCATTCATAAAAATAGCCATTCCTCCCACCTTGGACTCGATTCGATCGCAGAGTGGTCCGATCAAATCTGGACTCAACGCACCGACTTCGTTTCCTAGGACTTCTGGATGGATCGCGTAGTTTACTAAGGTGGCAATGGTTTTTCCCTCGGCATCTGCGAACTGAAGGATTCCAGCGCGAGGATCATAGAGTTCGATAGCGTAGTAGTTGTAGGCGACTTGGCCTTCGACTTTTCCAGTCGCGACGCGCACGGTAGACGATCGCGTATGCGTTGCTGCGTCATTGATTGCCTCTGCCATCAAGTCACATACTCGATCGATGTATTTGAGATCGCCGGTATGTCCACCCTTTCCGTCAGGGAATGCATAGAAATCAGGCCCGCTGTGGGTATGCGTAGCACCGACGACAATATTTTGGAGAGGGATGTCTTTGACCCTCTTTGCGACACGTTGAACGAGAACCGATGGAAAGCCTAGTGCATCGACGCTGACGATAGCCGCCTTTTTTGCTCCTTGTTCCAAGACTACGGCTCGTACTGTCAACTCGCCTAGCTTTTTCGTCGCAGGGCGGGTTGGGCCCATTCCGCCCGAGACGGGCAAGAGAGGGTCTGGTGTGATGATTCGGCTAGCTGCCCCGACCTTTATTTGTTCCGAATAGACTTTCGGGATCAACATTCCAATGAAGGATAGGAACAGGACGAAACTCCAAGAAAGTTTCGAGAAACGGATTGCATTTTGGTTCATGGAATCACCGGTTTTGGAAATGAAGATAGAGAGGAAATAATGATTGTGTTCTGGTCGCAAGCCTTTTGTATCAGCGGTTTGCTCGCAGATGTTGGTCAAACCAATCCGCGAACGCAATGATATCGAGGAACATCGTTGCCCATCCATGGCTTCCCCCGCGATGTACGACGATTTTAACGTCCCGATCTACTTTTTGGGCTATCTGTTGAAATCGTTGAGATTGGTCAAGCGGTACCAGCGTATCAGCATCGCCGTGGTAGATCAAAACAGGCGGGAGTTTTTCATTGACGTAGTAGATCGGAGAACATTCTTTGCCGACCTCTTTCCATGTGTCCATTTCCGTTGCCGCATCACCGAAGGCTTTCACGAAGCTTTTCGGAGGACCGCCATCACCGGGGTCCTCTGTGGATCCATTCAAGTCGAGAAGGTCGGTGACGGGGTAGAAAATTGCGGTCGCCTTCACGCTGCTACTCATACGGTCGATTGGATCTCCCGAGTCGATTGGTCCTTCGCATCCTCGGGTGGATAGCATCAAACTAAGGTGACCGCCGGCGCTTCCCCCGGTCACACCGAGTCGTTCGGGATCGATCCCGTACTCTTCCGAATGGTATTTGATAAACCGCACCCCTCGATTCACATCATCGATGATCTCCGGAATCAACGCATCGGGTTGTGACACATGACACACGGCAAATACGGTGTATCCACGTCGAATCAACGGAGCGAGAATCCACGCGTCGGCTTCCCCAGGCTTCTTCGATTTCCAACCCCCACTTACCATGAACGCTACCCCCAAACCGTTGGGCTTGAGGGGCTTGAATACATCCATGGTCAATTCGCGGCCATTCCTAGTCCCATAAACGATTCCATCGACGCGACTATACGCAGGATGGTAGTACCACCAAGCGTAACCGATCGTTGAAGCGACGAGGAGCAAAAAGGCAGCGGACGCGATTGCGATTCGCTTCAGCCATTGCTTTATCGAAGAGTTTGGAGGCATAATTCGACGGGTTTGCTTCGCGAATGAGTGAGAGGACAAATACACGCTTTTATGAAACCACCTTTTTGGACAGCGGCTTTTCGGTCAGGGTATCGATTGGCTCCATGAAAAGTTCGAAGTATTCTAACACAACCGTCGGGTGGGATTTTCAACGGCCACGCGTCTTATTTCCCGACCGTGTTCGAGTAAATTTGCCGTGTTCTGCACCAAAAGGAGCCGTATGAAGGCTGCGATTTTTGAACAATATCATGGACCGATTTCCGTTCGAGAAGTCGCCACTCCTAAAATGCATGAGGATGCGGTTTTAATCTCGGTGAAGGCTTGTGGGATTTGCCGCAGCGATTGGCATGCTTGGATGGGCCATGACCCGGACGTTCTGTTGCCACACGTTCCAGGTCATGAATTGGCAGGGGTGATCGCTAATGTTGGCTCATCCGTTTCGAAATGGAAAATCGGCGATCGTGTGACGGTTCCGTTTTGCTGTGGATGTGGTTCTTGTTTCGAATGCCGTCGAGGAAACTCGCACATCTGCGATTCCCATACTCAGCCGGGCTTTACGCATTGGGGTAGTTTTGCAGAGTTGGTTGAAATTCGACACGCGGACCTCAATTTGGTCGCATTGCCAGAGTTCGTCGATTTTATAGCCGCTGCTAGTCTAGGTTGTCGCTTCATCACTGCATTCCGCGGGATTGTGGACCAAGGGAAATTGGCCGAAGGGGAATGGTTGGCGGTCCATGGTTGTGGTGGTGTCGGTCTCTCATCCATTTCGATCGCAAAGTCGTTGGGTGCCAAGGTGATTGCGATCGATATTCGTGCTGAAAGGCTCGCGTTGGCTGCACGGCTCGGGGCGGACGCATGCATTGAAGGAACGGGAGATGACGTGATTCGACGCGTCCGAGAGATATCAGGACGCGGTGCTGACGTGTCGATCGACGCACTAGGGCATCATCGCACATGTTGGAATTCGATCGAATGCCTCGCGAAACGTGGGCGACACGTCCAAATCGGATTGATGTTGGGCGACCAATCCAACCCCGCGATCCCAATGGCAACCGTAATCGCTAAAGAACTTGAGATTTATGGAAGCCATGGAATGCAACCTACGCAATATAGTCGGATCTTCGAGTGCATGGAGAACGAAACGGTCAATCCAAAAGCGTTGGTGACTAACGTTGTTGACTTGGAATCAGGAGCAAAGTTGCTAATGGAGTTCGACAGATTCCCGAATGCTGGCATGACTGTGATCGAATTTTAACGTGTGGTACTTGTCTGAGCGATCGACAATCACTTAGCTCGAACGGAGTTCAGTTCGCGAATTTGGAAATCTTTGTAGCGCACGATTGACTTGGCACCGCCATGGATTTGAACAGCGATGATTCCCGTTGCCTCAATGTTAGGATCTTCTTCGATGTAATCGACGGTTGGGATCTCATTGAGCCAGAGCTGAATTCGCTGTCCTTCGGCCCGAATGCGGTAGGTATTCCATTGTCCAACCGGCTTGATCGCCTTAGCCAGCGTTACATCGTCCGGCTTCGCGAGGATCCTGTTCCGGCGGCTTTCATCGTACAACGCGCCATCAAAACCAGCACCGAGGTCTGCTTGATATCCGGAAACTTCGTGATGGTTGGGGATGCGTTTGGTGCGGAATTGGACACCGCCATTGACAAAACCTTCGGTTCCTTCGAGCTTCCACTGGAGCGTTAGATCAAAATCACCATACGATTTGACCGTTGCTAAAAAGTTGTTTTGTTCCTGTTGTTTGGAGAGTGATCCTGCGGTCAACGCGGTCTCCTCGATTCGCCATACCGAATTGGTGTCCCCTTCCCAGCCTTGAAACGACTTGCCATCGAACAGCGGTTTCATTGCAGTGTCTTGGACTGCTTCTTGCGAATGGCATCTAGGGAGCGAGTTACAGGTGACAAGTGCAACGAACAGCAATCCAAGGCCAACGGATCGATTGTTCATGAGTTCGGGTCTCCTTATTTCATTTCTGGGATGGTGCGAGGGCGATTGGCGGGTACGGACCGGCGCTTTAAACCCCGGATACTGATCTGGAATTACTGGGGCAACACGAAGATCGCTGCTGAACGAGCAGGAAGTGTTACCGACGCAACACCGGCGGCAACCACGAGGGGCGGGGCGGTTTCCAGTTCATCGTCGCACTGAAAGTCCCAGCCTTTCTTGAGTGTTTCGATCGACAGTGATTTTATGGAAAATTTGCATTCGGCAGATTCGGTTGCATTATTGAAAACCATAACCGTCATTTGATCGGGCAGGACCCTCGCATAAGCGTATTGCTGCTCTGAGTCTAGCAGGTCATACGAACGACCTCGACGCAGCGACTCGAGTTCTTGCCGTAACTTGCCTAAACGCGTCGTGTGCTTCCACATGCGATTCTCGTCGTGGTTCCGGCCGCTCGGTTCAAAAGCGTTTTTTGCGTCCTGTGGAAAGCCGCCTGGGAAATCCCGACGATTGTCTGGATCATTCCCGCCCCTCATTGCGATCTCGTCGCCGTAATAGATCAATGGAGTCCCGCGACTGGTCGCGATCAAAGTGAGCGCCATCATCAATCCGTCCACCGTGGCCCCTTCTTCGTTCATGAATCGCTGCATGTCATGAACTCCAGCAAACGTGGTCAGAGAGTTGGGATCCGGGTAAAGCCAATCACGAGCGAACATCTGATGGATCTCCCGAATACTGTTCCCCTTGGCAAAAACCTTGCGTATCGGACCGAACAGACCGAAATCAAAAAGTGATTGGATACCTGTGTCGATGCCATCATGGCCGATCCGACCTGCTTGATAATAAGAAAGAAGTGCTGGGTCAGAGTCAAACAACTCGCCTAAGATGACCGTCGTAGGAAACTCCCGCTTGATGGCACTCGTCCATTCTTTCCAAAAGTTGCGGGGGACATGGGGGAGGGTATCCATTCGTATCGCATCGAATTGCACCGTCGCGAGCCACCACAAGGAGTTCTGGATCAAGTAGCGGGCAACCTCTGGGTCATTTTGGTTGAAATCAGGAAGGATATCAATGAACCAACCATCAAGGTTTTGTTGTTGGGTCTGCGGCGTGGCGCGTGGGTTCATTGCAGTCCACTTTTGCCAGTTGTTAGCAATGTGGTTTTCGAAAGTACCATTCCACCAAGTGGCGGTCGGGGGATCCTTGGCCCATCGATGGTAGGGACCAGTGTGATTCGCAACTTGGTCCTGAATTACCTTCATCCCCCGATCATGAGCTGATCGCACAAAGTGTTTCAGATCCTCGAGTGATCCAAGATGCTCATCGACGCTGTACATATCGATGGCTCCATATCCGTGGTAGCCCGTTGTTGGCTCTTTGACATTCTGCTCGTTCGGGTAGGCTTCGAGGAAGTCGAGGCCATCGTTGTTGTCATAAATCGGTGTGGTCCAGATTGCTGTCATCCCCAAATCGCTTAGAAAAGGCAATCGGCTTTCCAATCCGCGCAAATCTCCTCCGTGGTAATGCCTCGGCTTGGTCCGATCGTATATCGCTGAGGATTTCTCGGGACGATTGTTCGACAAATCACCATCGCAGAAGCGATCGGGGATTACGAAATAAATAAAGTCGTCCGAGTTAAAGCCCTTCGGGGCGAAGTCGGGACGCTCCATGACGTCAAACTCGATCGTATCGGTTTCCCCGTTACTTTTTCGTACAATAAGTCGATGCCGGGAAATCGGGCATTCGGGAGCGATCTCAAGATCGAAAAAAAGATAATGGCCGTTTTGACTGGTTCTGTAATTGTATGCTTGTAGCGAATCCGTACCGGTTTCAATAATCACACCGGGGTCAAAACCTGTACCAGTGACAAGAATGCGGATGGGTGACAAGGTCGAGCCTCGCCACCATGACGGAGGCTCGATTTTGTCCACATGCAGGGTGGATGCTGTATCCGTTTTGTTGGGTGCTAGGTCGTCTTGAGAGTAGATCGGCAGAACCGAGAAGAGCGATAGCCAGAGGCCGCCGAGAGGCAGAGCGAGAGTTCGCATGGGAGTGTTGATTCAAAATACAAAGTATTCGTAGCTGCAGCGAAGTTGCTTGAGACTAGTCCAACGATAGTAGAGCCCCAGCGGTTCGGGAATAATAAGGGGCCCGTTGTCGAAAGGATTTTTCGGTTTGAGCAGAATTTTGTCGCCATATGCCCAGCAGGCGTGTCGCTGAAGCGTTGATTTACCCTGCGATGTTACTTGACTGACGGGTTCCGATTTCGGTAGCGTTGTTCGATAACAACCCACTCGAATTTTCCGTTTTTGCTCGGTATGCATTCAAAGATGGTTTTCGCGATGTCTGCGACGCGGAAATCTTTGCTTCGCTTGTCGAGGTAATGCGCTTTCTCAGCGATCGCAATCGCTTCCTCGGTATCTTTGGGAATGAATTTGAGGACCGTCCGATCCTTGAGGTTGACTCCAGCGGATTGCAAGAAGGCCTTGTCGTATTGAGCCAAAGCGTTGTTGGTTAGGTAGGTGAAAAAGAGCCTCTTTTCTTGTTCGCGGGTGCCGGATCTTTTGGTGGGAGCTTTGGAGAGATTATTGGTATAGTCGATGGTCGTAATGCCACCGCCGATAACAGCCAGTTCGATTCCGAAAGCATCCAACTGGGTGGCGTATGCTTTCTTATCGCGCGCCGTGAATTTAAGTTCCCAACGCTCACCGCGGTGAACGCCATCGACCCCTTCCCCCTCCGGTCCTGGTGGTCGGCTGTCTCCTTTTCCGGTTCCATCTCCACTCACGGATGTGGCGGACGCAATGGTATCCATGGATGCGGCGATGGCGCTGATCGCATCGGTAACCATCTGAATGGTCTGTTCTACCGCTGGTTCATTGAGTTGCTCAACCTCATCTGCACCGGGTGGGTCGAAGTCGCGTTCGAAGCCAGCGGCGTTATCGCCTCGACCAGCGATTTTCTCCACGTCGAGAATCATTTCTTGCGGGCGTTTCCAGTTCATCTGCAATAGAAACAAAAGGAATAGCATCGCAACAGCCATGCCCAGCATCACCGCAGTGCTAACGAGGATGCTGGAGACTTGCTCCACGCGGTTGGTCTTCATAGACGTTTCATCAACGTGGAGGAAGCCTTCCTGCGATGGTTTCGCCGGATTGCTAGGGGAGTTGCTCATGGTTTCACCTTGAAGAAAAGTGCGTTGTCGCTTCGGTCCTTTGATCGAAATCAATTGTGATCGATCAATCGACAAAAATGTAATCGGGACGAAACTCTAGGAACCATGTTTTCCATTGCCGCTGAGCTTTCATTTTATCTTGTCTCGTGATACTGCCTTCTTTGGGGAGATGGTATTTGTCGAGTTTACGAGAAATCAGTCGAAGCGAGGTTTCCGCATTGCGGCATACAACTTGGTCAGGGTCGCTCAGGGCGAAAATCAGCTCTGGAACCATTTCCAAGTCATCGCTTCGTCCGAGGACCTTGGATGCAATGCGTCGTGCTTGCCAATCTTTGGACCGTAGCAAGCGTGCGAAGCGATTCAGTTCGTCCCTCTTTCGGGCTGGGTCCGCCGAGAACATGATCTTTTCCGCGACCAGTTTATCGTCCCCCTGCGATGCTTTATCGTTCTCGAGCATTTTGAGGGCATCGTCGATGCTCGTCGCTTCCGTTTTCGACATTGGTTTGCCATTAACCATCGTGACGGCACTCAAGTCCTTGGGCAATTCTGCCCAACCGCGAACGACCCCTTCCTTCATTTCGCCGATCGCCTTTTGGGTGCTGCGGATCAAGAACAGTACAGCAAAGCAAGTGGAGGTAGGGGCGCCGAGAACGATGTCTGCATCTCCCGAGTCACCGCCCCCCCAAGAGCCGTCTTTGGCTTGTGCGGCGATCAGTCGTTCCACCTCGGCGTTGTACCATGGAGGACTTTTGCTCTGCTTGCGGTTGGCGATTTCGAGAAACGATTCGAACCGTTCCAAGCTGTACAAGTAATAATAGTGCCACGTCGTCCTGGAGTAAGGATTCTTTTGGTTGTACATCAGGCCCATTTTGACCGATGCATCTAATCGATTTCGGTCGATATTAACCCCCCGAGCTTTCTTCTCACTTTCTGGCATCACCCGTTTGAATGCAGGTGGAATCAATCCGTCTTCTTCGTCGGCTTCGGCGAGTCGATTCCGAAAGACTCCCAACGTATCGCCGGCAATTAGAACGCTGGATAATCCTGCAGCAGTAAGTGAGCTTGTGGTGCCGAAGCTGGCATTTTGACCAGGGTCAAATTGGTAAGGCCAGCCACCATTGGCTCCCGACTGTGGGTCTTTGATCTGCGAATCGTAAAGGTACTGCAGAACTCGGGCGACTCGATCGTCGGGAACCTCAATACCCAATTGGCTCATCGTCCAGAATGCCAACAAAACGTATTGTGTTTGCGAGATATCGCTACTAGTCGGTTTATGGGAACCGTCGATGTAGCCGAACCCGCCGGTGGTTTGTTGGATGCGGAATAGGAAGTCACGTGCTTTCACGAGTTGTGGGCCGTACTCGTCAACACTTACTGATGCAAGCAGCATGCAGCAGACGGAGACGTGGTAGACAGCCTTGTCTTCAAATCCACCGCTGGCAGCCGTTACCGTATCGAGATAATTCTTGGCGATCCGTAATCCTTTCGCCACGATGGGGTGAGCAGGGTCCCCTTCGACTTTGTAAATCGTGTACGCCCCGAGCACTTCGGTTCCTATTCCTGCATGGGTGGATGTACCCTTCAGTTCGACCTTCGACAGGTACTGGATGGCACGTTCCACCATGCCTTGAACGACAGGATGGTCGGGGTAGTAACTCTCCGCATAACCCTTACCAACGGCAACTATAGACCAACATGCGATCGAAAACACAGCAATGGTAAATCTGGCGAAGGCGAGTCGGTTTATCCGTGAGAACAGCATAGAAATTGATTGAAAAGTAAGGACTGAACGAAGCCGCGACATTAGTTTACCCTTTTGGAACGGTGAGAACCACTGCGGTGACTCAAGGAATCCAACTCTAGGGAATGGGGTCCGTCAGAGGTTTGTTGCTTCGGAGGTCAATTGACAAAAGTTAGCAACGATTCTAAATTTCCTTCCGCGTCGTCCGAGTCGGCACTAATTTGGGTGTAGAATGGGTAGTCGCGTTGGTCAGGTAGCTCAGTAGGTAGAGCAATGGACTGAAAATCCATGTGTCGCCGGTTCGATCCCGGCCCTGACCACTCAGGGTTGTCAATCGTTTCGTTGATAAATCGACTTCTTAAGTGCGGATTTCAGGTCTCCGCAAACCGTCGAGAGGACTCTTTTCGCTCGTCCCCAAAGCAGCCTCCCGGCAGCCCATCCACTGGCAGATACAAGGGCAGCCCATCCGTCGGATTGTAGTGCTCCCAGAAATCGCCTTCCGCCAATTCTTCCCCCCGACTGACGCGCCGATCTAAGTAGCCCAGCCCAGATTTGCAAATCAGTAGAGACTTTGGAATACTTCTGTCCAAGGTGGATTGTACTGCTGCTTGCCGTGATGTTTCCGAAAGGTTGCTCTTGTAGTTTCTTTGCCCTCGGTTTCGCTGTTCAGGGCGGAAATGTGTATTTTTGCCTCGCGAAGCCAAACCTGATTTGCAGCGTGCGATGCACGACCACTCACGCATTATCACTTTGAAATGGATCGTTCCTATGCGCTTTAGTCGATGCACATTCCAAATCTGTGCTGTTGCATGCATGTTCAGCGTGTGGTCTGGCACAGACGTTATCGCACAGTTGGATCCGAATAACCCAGCGGGAAACCCTGGGATCGAATTGGCTAAAGCGAAACTGACTGTGAGGGTGGAGCAAATCGAACAAGCCAATGACCTCGGGCGTTTTGGATCGACAGATTCTACAGAACCGTGGGAATCGCATCGGGAACAATTACGTGAGCAGTTGAAAGAGATGCTGGGACTGCCACCGCTGGAGTCTCGTTCCATGGATCTTCACGCTGTCACAACTGGATCTCTCCAGGTCGACGAAATTGTCGTGGAAAAAATCCATTTTCAAGCCTCCCCCGGTTTGTATGTGACCGGGAACCTGTACCGTCCCGAGACGATCGAGAAACCGTTGCCGGCGATTCTCTATGTCTGCGGGCACGGCCAAGTCAAAGAAAACGGGGTCAGCCTAGGTAACAAAACACATTACCAGCATCATCCCGCGTGGTTTGCTCGCCATGGCTATATTTCGCTCGCGATTGATACCATTCAATTGGGAGAAATCGAGGGAATGCATCACGGCTTGTACAGCTATAAGCGATGGGATTGGCCTTCGCGCGGCTACACACCCGCAGGCGTCGAAGCGTGGAATGGACTCCGTGCCGTCGATTATCTTTGCAGCCGAACGGATGTCGACCCGACCAAAATAGGGATTACTGGGCGTAGCGGTGGCGGCGCTTACAGTTGGTTCACAGCAGCGATCGACCCGCGAATATCAGTTGTCGTACCGGTCGCCGGAATCACCGATTTGCGGGACCATGTGATTCATCAAGTCATTCGTGGTCACTGCGACTGCATGTTTTTCAACAATCGTTATGGATGGGACTATTCAACGCTGGCGTCATTAGTCCATCCTCGATCGCTATTGATTGGGAATACCGACGAAGATCCCATTTTCCCGCTCCAAGGTGTGTTTCGTATTCAGCAGGAATTGCGTTCGATCTATGCGCGGGGAACCAAACCGAAACTAGGAATCCAATGGACCGCTGGTGGGCATGATGATACGCAGGAACTGCAGGTAGGCTGCTTTGTATGGTTCGATCGAAATCTGCTGGGAGTCAAACGCAATCTGGAATCGTCCGCCAAACCAGTTTTTGCCAAGTCTGCACTGAAAGTGTTTGACGCGTTACCCACGGACGAGCGTGTCACGACGGTCCAGGATTGGTTTGTACCTCCGGAGTCTGAGTTTGAGTCTCAAGAAACCAGGAGCGGAATAGACTCGTCATGGTGGAACTCGCGATGTGACGAGATCCGCGAGGAGATCCGCGGTTCGGTTCTTGGGAGATTACCCAATTTTCCAAATCTTGCGATTCGTTCGGAGACTACCCTGAATGATTCCGAATCGGAATTGATCGATTCCGAGCAGCAGATCCGATTTGAGAACTGGCGGGTGCATCAATACGAATGTAAAACCGGTCCTGAGATACACGCTTCGATCCTTTGCCTTGAATCGGTAGAACCCGCGGTCCCATCGAAGTCCCGTGGAGCATCTAACAAGGTGACGGTGGTCGTCGCTAACCAGGAGAAATGGGACGCCTGGGCCTTGATGCGGCAAGAGGCTGCGACTCAGAACCAATCCAGCGCGACCGAATCGCACAAAAAGCACTGGAAAGCACTCGTCGAGGGTTTGGATCCAGAGGTCACCAACTATATGGTGTTTCCTGAAGGCCGAGGCCCTTGGAATTGGGACTTGTCGGACAATATTGGTCTTCATTGGAGACGTTCCTACTTGCTTGTCGGGTGGTCTCTAGAGGGGCGCCAGATTTTCGGCATCAGCCAATCCGTTCGCGCAATTCTTCGCAAGCACCAAGTGCCGCAATGCCGGATGAAGGCAGACAAGGAGATGTCGCTGCATGCGTTGCATGCAGCACTGATTGATCCAACCCGGCTGGATTTCTTGGATTTGAAAGAGATCGATCCCAAAGCCTATCGGAATGGTTTTGTGATTATGGGGATTCTTCGTGTCTGCGACATCCCGGAAGTCTTGGCGGTTGTATCCACCGGCATCCCCACAACGGTTGGAAATGCAAACGAGTTTCTAGAGCGATCATTGTTTCAGCAATTGGAGCAAATGTTGGGTAAGCCTTTGCTGCGACGCACGAATAGCGACAAATAAAATGGGGGTGAGTACCGTCCGTGACGAGGTTGGGAGGTCCATAAGGCCAGCCAAGAGAGTCCATGGTTGAATGCATGTAATCGTCCCCCATTTTTTTATGTTGGGGGATCGCGTACGATCCGTCGCTTGGATTCCTTCCCTTTTGAATTGCACGAATCGCGATGC
>VGZN01000013.1 GCA_016872635.1 Planctomycetota bacterium
CGACAATGGCGCAGAGGAAGACAGCAACTGCTTGCAGTAAAGGTGGGTTCTCTTGAACTCACCAACAGAAAAATTTACCCGTTTGTTAACACCGATTCACTGTCCACTTTTCTTGGGTAAGATCAGTTAGCAATATAGAGGAGACCACCAAGGCTGAGAAATGCCCCTGACGACAGCAATAACCCAAGTCCACCAAAAACCATGACTCGCCCAAGTCCGAACAGGATGCAAAAGATGGCCGTTACCAATAACAAAGGCTCTTGGCTAAAGTTTGGTGCGAACGCAATTCCTTTCGAGGGTAATTTTTTGGGCAATGGTTTCTTACGCGTCTCAGAATCTCTGAAATTCGTTTGGACCATAGGGGACTGATCAGGAACATGCGGTTCCGTTGGTAGCCCAAATTGAGGAATGCTTACGTCAAAGAATGCCGTCAAATTATTGCTTCGCAATTCCGATTCAAAAGGAGTTGCCGTATCCGATGTCGCTTGACTCGGTTTTGGTATCGATACAGGTTGGTGGCAAGCGGTACATGAAAAAGTTTTTCCGGCCATCGAGAGCTTGGCCTGAAACGCTTTTCCACATGGACACCGAACTGATATTGCGTCAGCGCCGATCTTCGGCTTTAGAACGGCATTCAGAGTCGAGCATTTAGGACACTTGAATTTCCTACCCACCCATTCATCCTTCACCCTTAGCTTCGCACCGCAATTGCACGTGTGGTCGATGGGCATGGTCAAATCTACCGTTTGTAGGTGTAGGATCGGTGGGAGCGAGTTGTTCATGGGCTCGAAGTTCATGAGGTATGGACGTCGATCGTTTACACTCCCAAGGTTCGCTGATGAAGAGAAGGCTCAGTTCCGCTCGTTTATGGGCGACCCAAACGACAATTTCGACAAAATACTTCCTGACTTCCCTCGGACCCGCATAGCCACCCGAGGCTTGATTTAACATGCCAACTCGAACCGTCGCATGCGGATAAGGGAATTCGCCTCCTTTTTTGCATCGATAGGTTGCTGAGAATAGGATGGCGCTGAACATGGAAGGGCCCCCATCCTAAAGTGCAGTCGCTCCTGATTCTCGCTCTCGCTTGTGGCCATTGACTCAGATATCTAACATCGCACCATCAAACTGATAGGAATTGTACTTATGATGGTGATTGAGCCAGCGTACAATAGGGACATCATTTAGTACTTTAAGGTAGCCCCGCCATTTAGACGGCGGGCTTTGAGGCATCTGTGTCAATCAAGTTTTCCGATCTCCCAATCATTCCGGAGATCCAGTCGGCTTTAAAATCCCTCGATTATCTAACTCCAACGCCCATCCAAGCCCAGTCGATCCCTCCGCTATTAGAGGGGCGAGATCTTTTAGGGTGCGCACAAACCGGCACCGGTAAAACCGCCGCCTTTGCAATCCCGCTACTCCAAAAAATCCAGCAGGTTGGCAAGTACGCAACGCCCTACCAACCACTTGGCCTGATTGTAGCGCCGACGCGTGAATTGGTCGTACAGATCGCCGAAAACATGAGTGCGATCGGGCAGAATATCAAATTCCGTCAAACGACGATTTACGGAGGAGTTGGACAACGTCCTCAGGTGACAGCCTTGGCCAAAGGGGTCCATGTGGTCATTGCAACTCCAGGCCGGTTGCTCGATTTGATCGATCAGGAGTATTGCTCACTATCCAAGCTACAATATTTTGTGCTGGACGAAGCAGACCGTATGCTCGATATGGGCTTCATGCCCGATATCCAAAAGATCGTTCGCTTGCTACCCAGAAATCGGCAGTCGGTTTTCCTTTCAGCAACCATGCCCGCTCCGATCGAGAAACTGGCCTCATCGCTGTTACACAACCACGCGACCGTAATGGTAACTCCACCATCGAGAACTGCCGATCGAGTCAAGCAAACAGTGATGTTTGTCGATCGAAGCGATAAACGGAAGCTTCTCGACCGATTGCTATCCGAATCGTCACGAACCCGCGTTCTCGTCTTTATGCGGACCAAACATGGAGCGGATCGACTTTATAAATCCCTCGTGGATTCGGGTATCTCCGCCGAAGGAATCCACGGTGGCAGATCGCAAAATGCTCGCCAACGCGTTCTCAATCTATTCCGAGATGGTGAAATCCGAGTTTTAATAGCGACCGACGTCGCATCTCGTGGAATCGATATCGACGAAATTAGCCATGTGATCAATTACGATGTCCCACTCGAAGCCGAAGCTTACGTGCATCGCATCGGTAGAACGGCCCGTGCCGGAGCGAGCGGTGAAAGTATCACCCTGTGCGATGGTGATGAACTCAAATACCTGCGAGAGATTGAAAAGACAATTGGTATGCCTATCCCGATCGATCGGGAGCATCCGTTCCATTCCATCGATGCCGCTGATGATGAACTCAATCAATATAGCTCGATGGTGAAAACCAAACGTCCGCGTACGACGAAACGGGGAAACGGAAATACGGAAAAATCGTCCCGGCATAAATCTACGGAGTCAACGAAGGACCGCGCAGACAGTGGAGCTGCCACCCAACGACGACGGTCGATCAGTGGTAAACTTCGAAAGATCAAACCACGCTCAACATCGCATACCAAAAAGTCGTTCTCAAATCGATCGCGGCCTAAATCGAAAAAACGGTAGAACGGGGTTTCCAGTGAAGCCGACGTAAGATGCTACAATGCTTCTTTCGATATCCGCAGGTTGACGGTGGTAAGTCCCGATCGCACTTTGCTAAAATTGGACAACCATTGCGATACAACGGTTTCATCAAGCGTCCGACGAGCAAGCTACGATGAATCAGACACCAATAACAGCGCTCCCCTAGAGCCTAAATCGTATCCGGTCAGGCCAAGACTCACCTGCAAAGGAGAATCATGTCATTCATCACTGGCCTTCATAGGTCCATCTGTTTTCATTATCGATGTCCCGATGGCAACTCGATATGAGAAAACAAAATGCTCCAGAATCGTCCGATGGATTGAGGTTACCCCGTGTTCTTGGTTTGTGGATGGCCGTTGCGGTTGTTGTTGGGAACACGATCGGGGCTGGAATATTCGTCAAACCAGGACGAATTGCAGCCGACGCAGGATCCTTTCCCCTCATCTTTGCAGTCTGGTTGTCTGGCATGGCGTTATGCGTTCTAGGTGGACTCTGCCTCGCTGAATTGTCGGCGATGTACCCTCGTTCTGGTGGACTTTATGTTTATCTCCGGGAAGCTTATGGTCCGCTACCAGGATTTCTTTTTGGCTGGACGGAATTCCTATTCGCAAGACCAGCATCCACGGGCGCATTAGCAGTAATTTGCATCTCCTCGCTATTTCGCATTTTTGGACGGAACTCGTCCCCCTGGGAGATGATCCCTTGGGTACTGGTACTCATCGGCGCGATCGCTTGGTTCAACGTCTTAGGCGTCCTTTGGGGTGCTCGCCTCCAAGCGTTAACAACGATTATCAAATGTGCATTGGTACTGACGATCGCCTTGTTGCCCTGGATCCTAACAGCACTAGGCAAGCCCTCGATCCATACCCAGCTATTGACCGAATCGATTCCCCCGATGCAGCCAACGCTCGCGACTCAAATCGCTGCCGTCCTATTAGCCGTCATGTGGGCATTCAATGGATGGGAGGGAATAGTTCCCATCGCGGAAGAGGTGAAAAACCCAGGAAGAAACCTCCCGTTTGCTCTTTTAGGAGGGATCGGGGTTCTCGGATTTCTGTATCTGAGCGCAACTCTTGCGTACCACCTCGTCATTCCGTTACCGGAAATGGCATCCCCCGAAAACCGTGAACACGTCGCCGAATTACTTTTGACCCGATTGGTGGGAGATTGGGCCGGTTCGCTCATGTCGATAGGATTGGTGTTGAGCACGCTCGGAACGATCAATAGCAATCTCCTGACCAGCCCGCGCGTCACGTATGCGATGGGACGCGACGGCCTATTGCCGAAAGCCCTAGGGTTGCTTCACCCACGTTACAAGACACCTGCTGCTGCCATCCTCTTTCAAGCTGCAGTAGCGTGCTTCATGGTGATTGTATCCGCAGCCTTGATTCAATTCACTGATTACTTCCAGCGGCGAACTATATTTGATCTACTCACAGACTGTATCGTATTTGCCTCGAGTCTCTTCTATACTGCGGCGATCGCTGCGATGATTGTCCTGCGTCGTAAACAGCCAGACCAACCAAGACCTTTTCGAACACCGTGGTACCCATGGATTCCCCTGGCATATCTGGTGGTGTATGTTTGGTTTATCACCAGTATTTTGCAAGAGCAACCCATTGAAGGCATCGCAGGACTTCTTTTGATTGCAGCTGGCGTCCCCTATTACTACAAAAGGAATCAAAACCCATGATCTGGGAACTGCTACCCACCAGAGATGCTATCCGTAATCGTTGGCATCGACTCATCCAGGTCGTTCTTTTTTTGCTCGCAGGATTCTTATCGGGATATCTTACGCGCGAATCTCTCGCACAGGATCTTGCGCAACGGTTAACCAGTTTGATCGATAAGCATCACGGTGAGGTTGCGATCGCAATTAAGCATTTGAAAACGGGCGATACATTCCTGTATCGAGAAACCGAAGTCATGCCGACAGCGAGTTTGATCAAATTTCCGATTCTCGTTGAATACTACAAACAACTCGAAAATGGGCTGATCAATGTCGACTGTGTCGTCCCCTTACGAGAGGAAGACAAAGTACCTGGTTCCGGAATACTGACAGAGCACTTTTCGAAAGGAACCTTGCTGCCGCTCGAAACGGTAGCTCACCTGATGATCACCTATTCGGATAATACAGCAACGAACATCGTATTGGATAAAGTGGGTATCTCCAACGTCTGCAAAACCATGGCTGATCTTGGGCTCCATGAGACGCAGATCCACTCAAAAGTTTTCCGAAGGGACACTTCGATTGCAGTTGAACGAAGTCAAAAGTATGGATCGGGGAGCACCACTGCGGCAGAGATGCTAAGACTGCTTGAGATGCTGCACCTCAAGCAACTGGTCTCAGATAACGCCTCCAATACGATGATGAAACATCTTCTCAGTTGCGACGACAAGACCAAGCTTTTACGATTTCTCCCAGGCGAAGTGAAAGGCTACCACAAGTCCGGTGCCGTCAATGAATGCCGGACGGACGCTGGGTTGTTTCAAACACCCAGTGGTTGGATTGCGATAGTAGTTTTGACCAATCGTAACGCGGACAAGAGTTGGGGTGATACCAATGCTGCCGAGATCCTCTGCGGCCGTATCGCCGAAACGGTCTACGAGCACTTTCACCCGCTCCCCACCGATTCTCTCCAACCTAAACTTCTAAAACTCGGCTCGAACGGAGTACTCGTAGAATCGCTTCAAAGTGCGCTTAACGAACAGTTGGTTCCATCCCCGGGATTAACAGTCGATGGTGACTTTGGCGGAATGACCGAAAAAGCGGTAATCCAGTTTCAACGCGAGAAGGGACTTGAGGAAAATGGTGTCGTCGATCAAGCAATGTGGAAATCACTCGGCGAAATAAGGTTCAATGACGACTCATCAAAACAACTAGCCGATGTCCCAGAAATAGAACCTGCAGATGCACCAGGCGGAATGCCGACTCTTTCGTGCAAGGCGTGGTTGGTCACAGATGCATTGACGGGCAAGCCGCTCGCTGGACATCGACAAAATGAGCGACTTGATATCGCCAGCACCACAAAAATGATGACAGCTCTAATGGTGGCCAGAGAATTGGAGACGGACCCAGCTCTTCTCGAGACGCCGATCTTGTTTTCCAGAAGAGCCGACTCTACCCCCGGTTCATCGACAACCATTCGAGTTGGTGAATCCGTCGCACTTCGAGATGCTCTTTATGGCCTGTTGCTTCCCTCGGGTAATGATGCAGGTGTTGCAATTGCAGAGTGGTACGGAGCACGAAAACTTGGTGAAAAATCCAGCCTGGATCCATTGGAGCATTTTACCGAGTGCATGAATGAAGAAGCATTGCGAATCGGAATGCAGGCTACTTCATTTCGCAACCCGCATGGGATCACTCATCCCGAGCACAAAAGTACCTGTGAGGATTTAGCTGTTCTAGCAAGTAACTTGATGCAGATACCTTTGCTGAGGGAAATCGTTGCAACACGACGTTATAGCACCTTAGTAAATGGCCCAGAGGGTTACCAACGTCGATTGGTGTGGAATAATACTAATCGATTGCTTGATCGACAGGGATACGTTGGGATCAAAACCGGGACAACAGATGCAGCCGGTGAATGCCTCGTATCGATGAGCGAGTATGACGGCAAAAAAACGATCGTGGTCGTGCTAGGCGCCTCTGGGTCGGCCGCCCGTTTTGCGGATGCAAGAAACCTCCATCGATGGGCTTGGACAGTTGACCGGGAACCCATAGACTCGCCAAAATAAAATGAAAAGGCCGCTGCTACGACTCGATCATAGCTCCATCCACGTGAGTGATTGGGGCGATTAGGAACGAAGGCATGGCCCTTTTATTGCGCCCCCATATCGCTAACCTAAATCGTTCCTTTACCCATCTCGTCAATGCACGCCTCCGCTCGACGCTTATCAATACTTGCGAGGATCCACTCGAATGAAAACCTTGAATCGATTGATGGCACTCACCGCTGTTTTCACTTGCAGCGGGTATTTTTTGGGTAATGGCATCGAGAACCGCGTGGTGGCACAAGCAGTCACCCAGGTACCGGCGGCACCTTTTCCTATCGCTCCAACAACGCCACCACTTTCCCCTCCTACGAATGTCCTAATGCCCTCGCCCCGCGGCCTACCAACGACCGGCCTATCAACTACCGGCCTAGCGCCTTCAGCGGCATTTCCCGACACTGTTTCAGGCGTCCCACCAGAACCCGTTTACATCACGCCACCTTATCCGGTCTCTCCGGGAACGTTACCACCATCGGCATGGTACCCTGAAGACCCAACCCTACTTCGGTTGTTGCAGGAATACTCACAAACTGAGGATGCATCTCAAAAGAAGCAAATCGCATCGCAGGTATCCTCTTTGGTTCAGCAGCAATTCGAGGCGAATCAGTCGAATCACGAAAGAGAGATCGAAGTCTTGGAAAGGGAATTACTTCGACGCAAAAAGCTACTCGAAAAACGCAACTCGCTTCAATCGAAGATCATTTTGGACCGAGTCAACCAACTGACCCGACAAGCCGATGGCATCGGGTGGGAGGTATCGATGCCACGGTTGGCACCGCGGAATCCTGCTAACCCGGAAACTACTGCACCGGCTATGACTCCCCTTTCATGGTCGGCACCACCCTCAAGACCCGTTCCCCCACCACCAACCACATCTACGGGAGAGCCCCTGACGCCACCAGCGTCACCCCTTGGGGCATCGACGGCCGGAGACGCTCAACCTCCTGCGTCCACTTCGGTGAGTTACCCCAAAGCCCGCGTGAGTTACGAGGATTTCAAACAATTGGTGGAAGAGGTCGAATCGCACCGCAGCGATCGACTTTTGAGCTTGGATCAATTTATCGAAATGAGCAAGCAGCCCAATGTCGTTATCCTCGACACTCGATCTGCATTTCGCTACGACAGAATCCATATCCAAGGAGCGAAGCACTTGAGCTTCACCGATTTCACCCAAGCAAATTTAGCGGAAACGATCCCTTCCAAGGACACCGTTGTTCTCATCTATTGCAACAACAACTTTGATGGCAACCAAGTCGATTTTGCATCCAAGTCAGCTCCGCCACGACCGCGAGCAAGTCGTTCCTTCACCTCGCAGATAGCATCTCAAGAAAAGCCTGTGCAGTTAGCTCTAAATGTTCCTACTTACATCAATCTTTTTGGGTATGGATACCAAAATGTCTATGAACTAGGTGAGTTAGTCAGAGTATCGGATCCAAGAATCCAATTCGAAGGTTCCATCGTCGGAGCAAAATAGCCTATGCGATGCAGGTTGGATGCTGCTATTTTCCAAGGATCGAACGCAATATCCGTATTTCCGTTCGCTCGTAGCATGAATGAATCCACGAGTGTGATTCACTTAAAAGGTAAAAACCAAATCCACCGCTGCCGTCAGTTGCTGGCGTTTGCGATTAGGGTCACCAAGCACACCAAATGCGGGTACACCGGCAATGTCTCCGCGTAGCTCAGGTCTCAACATCATGGCTTTTCGCGGCATCCAAAGCGCCCCGATGGTTCCGGCAAAATAGTCGGTATCAAAATCGGTTCTGGTTCCATTGTCGTTGAACCACTCATATCGGCCTTGCCAGTGGAACTGGTCGGTTGCAGTCCACTGATTGGCCCCCAGTAAGCCATACCAAACACCATGATGGTTCCCCAATACCTCATCAGAGCGCCCCACGTTTATTTGCAGCACCTGAGAAACTTGCTCCGATAGCGGAACTTGATGCCGATACTCGATAACTACTTGATTCTTGCCTTCAAGCAACGCGCTATTTCCCTGTCCGATCGCTTGATCGCCGAACACGATCGTACAAGCTTGGTAATTGCTCCCAGAATTGTCGCGTTTGCGGAGTGCTTGGACTACGGCACATGGAGCATCCCCCCGCAACTCGAAAAAGGTATTCGAGCCCAAATAGATTCCCGCTGTCAGATCCCACGAATCATTGGCGTGCCATGTGCCCCAGGTACCTGTGTCGCATCCATCCTCAGCGTAGAACCATTGGTAAGACATCGAGTACAACTGACGCATAGGAGCTTGGTAAGACTCATACCCCAAATAGGAGGGTGTGCGCCCGACCTTCAAATCAAATCCTCCCTCCCCAAGAATCTCCAGGTGGGCGGAAACGTACAACTGGCGAAGGACAAAACCAAAGTAGAGATCTTTATTGGTCGGATCGCCCGGACCGGCGAGGAGCCATGCATCCGAACCCGCGAAAAGCTGGGCATGAAACCCAAGCGAGTCCTCCCTAGGGTCGGGAGCATGCTGTAAATCCAGAACCAACTAGTTCAACAAAAACTCGTTTCCCAAATGATTAGGCCGTGGCTCAACCAATAGTCGCCCGGACCCAACCGTCGAAGCTGTGTACCCCAGATCCACCCAACCACTGATCCACGCTGGCAGTGGCTTAATGGAAGGTCCGAGAGATGCATTCGATTCGGAGATCGAAGCCTTGCTCAAATCGAGTGGATCCCGATCTTCATCGGCGCTGCTCCATGGTGACGCAGTGACTGCAAATGCCCAAACGGCTGTCCACCGAATTGTCCTTGCCAGCATTCTTGGCATGCCTGAAGATCCGCGCCTATTCTTCGTTAAATACCTGTACTCCAACACCTGGAAACACCAAAGTTTCCCCGTGGCTGGCACTCTTCATCGGCCGTCACACCTCAATATTCACCCTCGTTACCGGTTTTTCGACCACGATGTCAAGAGAATACCTACGAGGCAAAGGCCAATCCTTCGGTCGCAAATGGAAATCTACGTTGAGGGCAAAGAAGCGGGGACCATTTGCTGCAATTGAAATGCTGCAATAGCATCGATCAAAAGGGTGGGAAATCTGGGCTTACGATCGAAACCTTGAATTGAGAGAGTGGCAATAGCGAGCAAGAAACAACCAGAACGAGATTGAATACGGCAGATTCGGAGGAAATGGCCATGGACAGATTCATGCAGGAAGCGATCGCGGAGGCCCGGAGGGGTCTTGAGGAAGGCGGAATTCCGATCGGATCCGTGTTGGTTCTCCGTGGGGAGATTGTGGCAAGTGGCCATAAAATGCGTGTGCAACGCGGAAGCGCGATCCTGCATGCCGAGATGGCCTGCATCGAAAATGCCGGCCGATTAACCGCCAAGGAATACGCTGCCTCGACGCTCTACTCGACGCTTTCACCGTGCGATATGTGTAGTGGCATGTCGCTCTTGTACAAAATCCCCCGGATCGTGGTGGGTGAGAACGTCAATTTTCGCGGAACGGAAAGAGTACAACCATTCCCGTGGTATCGATTTGACCGTGCTCAACGCCCCCGAGTGCATCGAACTGATGCGCAACTTCATCACCGATTTCCCTCAACTATGGAACGAAGATATCGGCGTGTAGCTAGAAATCGCTTCGAACCCATAGTGGCACATCGCGAATAGACGCACGATATACCGCCTCGGGCGTGGATCCGAAGCGATATTTCACTGACGATATCGACGATTCGCCAATTCGACATCTTGGAAGCCGAAAAGCCATCATTCTTTGAAGGCGGCATTTCAGCCGAACTTTCCCTAATGACGTAGAAACACGGAATTTGTTATTATTCTCCTACATCGATGCAGTCAAAGCGAATGCTAGCAGTTCCGCAGAAACGGACCGCCAGACGAACAACATGGAGGTGACAAATGTCTCAGCAACCCAACCAAGAATTCCCTTTGGTTTCCATTGTAATCCCCGTCTACAATGGCTCGCAGTACATGCGAGAGGCTATTGATAGCGCTTTGGGACAAACCTACCCTAATTGTGAGGTGATCGTAGTTAACGATGGTTCCAGGGACGATGGTCAAACTGAACAGATAGCCCTCTCTTACGGAGATCGAATCCGTTATTTTTCAAAACCCAATGGTGGATGCGGTTCTGCACTCAATGTCGGAATTGCGAATATGCGAGGCGAATTCTTTTCGTGGCTAAGCCACGATGACGCCTACGTACCACAAAAGATTGCTCACCAAATCGAATTGCATCAGTCTTCTGGCAATCCCGATTCGATCGTGTTTTGTGGATACGAATTGATGGACTCAACATCAAAACGAACAGGGGATATGCGCCCCCATGCTGTCTTGAAAAAACATCAGTTAGAAACGCCTATGTTGCCGCTTCTACGAGGTCTTATCCACGGATGCGCACTCTTGATACCTCGCCGGTATTTTGACGAAATGGGCTGTTTTAATGAGGCGCTTCCAACCACTCAAGACTACGACCTCTGGTTCAAATTCTTCCGAGAAGCACCATTAGTTTATGATGAGCAACTTCTTGTACGATCGCGTGTACATCCTGCGCAAGACACTCATCGAAAATGGCACCAGCATATTGCCGAGTGCAATGAGCTTTGGATCGGATTTTTGCAAAAACTCACCGACGAGGAAATGACAAGGATGGAGGGATCTCCATATAGGTTTCTAACTCGTACTGCTAAGTTTCTTGCGGAGACACCCTATTCCGAAGCGAAGAGGAAAGCGGATGAACTGGCCTCGGAACGCCTTGCTCGAACCAAAATCAGTATCATCATGCCATTCCGCGATCGATTTCCATGGGCAATCGAAGCAATGCAGAGCGTAATCTCCCAATCGCATCCCAATTGGGAATTGATCATGGTTGACGACGGATCGTCGTCACCTTGCATCGAATTAGGTGAGGCAGCCGAAGCAGACTCTCGCATCCGATATGTCCTTCAGCCCCCGAAAGGTCCCGCGGCTGCTCGCAACAACGGAATTCGTCATGCCTCAGGACAATTTATTGCATTCTTGGATTCCGACGATCTGTACGAGCCGAAAAAACTGGAGATGCAACTTCAGTACATGGAGGAGAATCTCTGTTCATTGTCTCACACATCCTATCAACGGATGACTACTACGGGTGAACTTCTGGAAGTCATCCACTCGGCCAAACTAAATGGAAATATTTTTCCTGCGGTTATCGGTACATGCACAATCGCCATGCCAACGGTGATGGGTAGAAAAGAGGTTTTTCAGTCTCTTTCATTCCCAGAGAATAATGAAATCGGCGAGGACGTATGCTTGTGGATAGAATTATCGGCGATTCATCGCTGGGGAGGCATCGATACGTCGCTAACGCGTGTAAGAGTTAGCGATCAGTCATCTGCTTTCAATCCTCATAAGCAGGTTATCGGGTTACTGAACATAGCTCTTTACTGCATGCGACACGAGCACCTCGCTCCTCATACTCAATGGGTTAATCGCTTGGTGACTGCGGCTAGTCGCATTCTTGAAGCACCGCCGAGTATCGCGACCACAGATTCGCGTTCATCCATCGAAGCTCCTGGACCAGCGGAACTCGAGACCAATACTACCGACGCGGAAATCCGTGTCGACAAAAAACATCCATTGGATGCAATCTATCGGATTCCGGAGAAGGTCTCGAAGGAGTTAGGAAAAGCTGTTCGCAAAATTCGAAAAGCAGTGAGCGGATAATACAGCTTCGATTATCCATTTCTGCATCGCTATGAACCAACAACTCTCTACTCGCCGAGGGCGGATTTATGCTGACTGAATTAACGTACAACGATGTCGATTATGTATTTAAAACGGCCCCTGAAGATCCGTCTGGATATGGATGCATCCGAGAAATCATCTTGAATGATGAATACGAATTGTCGCGTTTTAAAAACTTCTCAAAGTCCATTTTCGACATAGGTGCTAACTGCGGGGTGGCTACTACCATCCTTGCGAAACAAAACCCCAATGCGCAGATTTACTCGTTTGAACCATTCCCACCGACTTACCAGCTACTTCTTGAGAACATCAAGCTAAACAACATAACGAACGTAAAAGTCTTCAATTGCGCGGTTGGAAAAGCTGGACGCGATTCCGTCACACTACACCTGCATCCAGAGTTTTCTGGTGGAAATACGATTTGCTCCTCACAAGAACCTTTCGAAGAATTCCATCATTCGCCAGCGAAATCGATCACTGTACCCTGCATTTCTCTCGATGAGATAATCAATGAACATGCCATTGAAAGAATCGATCTACTCAAAATCGATTGTGAAGGCAGTGAGTTCGAGATACTTTTCAATTCCGAGCATCTTCGACGCGGCGTCGTGCGGAACATCGTAGGTGAGTTCCACGACCTGGTTTACAACAGTGAGGTAAGCGAAAAAAGCGATGACTTGCTACGCTACTGTGACGAACATATTCAAGGCATAAAAAAAATATCGGTGCTAAAACTTTAAGTACTGATACCCCATACCTTTCTGCGCACATACGGCACATAGCTACAAACTAGTTGGAGCACCTTTTGAGATACGAACTCCAACTTGTACGCGTCGACCGAGACAGGCTTTCGAAGACCTTCGGATTCGATCATCAACTTCACTGCATGCAATACCCCCTCCCTTTCCAATCCGCACATGATCAAAACGCCGGCGTCCATGCCTTCTGGACGCTCATGGCAATCTCGGATCGTCACGGCTGGGAAACCCAGGATTGCAGACTCCTCTGTGATTGTACCACTATCTGAAATCACGCATTTCGCGCATTGCTGGAGTCGAATGTAGTCGAAGAACCCAAACGGCTTCTCGAATCGAATGAGTGGATCCAACGACTCGGTTGCAACGGAGCTTAACTTCGCACGAGTTCTCGGATGCGTAGAAACGATTACAGGTACCCGGTACTCCTGCGCCAAACCTTGCAGGGCATCCAATAACATCGACAAACGCGACTCCGTATCGACGTTCTCTTCTCGGTGGGCGCTCACCACAAAAAACTCGCCCCTCGAAAGCCCCAATCGCTCGAGTACGTTGGACGCCTCGATTTTCGGACGAAAGGTTTCGAAGACTTCAGGCAAGTGCGATCCGACTTGGAAGATGCGGTCTGCGGGTAAACCCTCCGACAAAAGATAACGCCGAGCATGCTCAGTGATCACCATGTTGATATCGCTCAGATGATCAACAATCTTACGATTGATTTCCTCGGGAACACGTTGATCGAAACATCGATTGCCCGCCTCCATATGAAAAATGGGTATCTTTCGCCTTTTTGCGGATATCACCGACAAACAGGAGTTCGTATCACCATAAAGCAATACAGCATCAGGTGCTTCTTTCCCTAAAACCTCATCCGATCGTTCGATGACTCGGGCAATCGTCGCTGCAGCATTCGGGCCCGCAGCCTCCAAAAAATAATCAGGTTTTCGGATCCTAAGATCATCAAAGAAAACCTGATTCAATTCGTAGTCGTAGTTTTGACCCGTATGCACCAAAACATGCTGGGTATGCTTATCAAATACGTCAATGACGCGACACATTTTGATGATCTCAGGTCGCGTACCAACAATGGTCATCACCTTAAGCATTTAATTGCTCCTGGACATAGTCGAGATTCATCAGAAGCTCAACGGTCTGGTCTTCATCGAGCCGCCGTGTATTGTGCGACGTATAATCCTCCATGGTGGAAACCGAGGTTTCACCTTCCACAAAGTACTTCGCATAATTCAAATCCCGATTGTCAGCAGGCACTCGATAGTACTGATCATCCTCGCTCGCCTTGGCCATCTCTTCTCGAGAAACTAGTGACTCAAAGAGCTTCTCTCCATGCCGAGTCCCAATAATCCGAATATCTCCTTTTCCACCGAAAATCCGAATTAACGCGCGAGCAAGAACATCCAACGTGGCAGCAGGTGCCTTTTGAACGAAGATATCCCCTTGTTCCGCATGCTCATAAGCGTGCAACACCAAGCGGACCGAATCTTTAAGCGACATCAAAAATCGCGTCATCGATGGATCCGTGATCGTGATCGGTTTACCCGCTTTGATCTGGCTAATAAACAATGGGATCACGGATCCCCTTGAAGCCATCACGTTCCCGTAACGCGTCGCACAGAGAACCGTCTCGCCCTCCAGCCTCATCCTCGATTTGGCGATCATCACCTTTTCCATCATCGCTTTGGAGATACCCATCGCGTTGATCGGATAGACCGCTTTGTCAGTACTCAGCAATACCATTCGTCGCACTCCGCGAGCGATCGCGGCATTCATAACATTTTCGGCACCGAGTACATTCGTTCGAATGGCCTCCATCGGATAAAACTCGCAGGATGGAACCTGCTTTAACGCGGCTGCATGAAAAACATAATCAACTCCATGCATGGCTTCATAAACACTATCGTATTGCCGAACATCCCCGATATAAAACTTGACCTTGGAATCATTGATCGCGATTCGCATGTCTTCTTGCTTTTTCTCATCCCGGCTGAAAACACGAATCTCGCGCAGCGGCTTATGCAAAAAGTGCCTTAAAACCTCATTCCCGAAGGAGCCTGTCCCCCCGGTAACCAATAGCGTTTTCCCTTCAAACATCCGATTCACCTCCTCGTGTTGCCTACTGCGTATCCTATTTGAACTCATGCATGCGTCGGATCAACTCTCGCCAGTCCGGGGATTCATAACCAGTCGCCTCCCGAAACTTGGAGGCATCCAAAGATCGATCGATGACCAAGTTCTCGTCAGGTACGATCTCTATCGATTTACCGTAAGTTTCGGCAACTAATTCTAACAATGAATACTTATCGATCGGCGGTGCGGCCACATGAAAAAGACCGCTCAAATCAGGCTTTGGTAAGACATACTCGTAAACGACGCGAGACAGTTCCACCGTGGGCAATCCGGAAAAAATCGCTCGGCGAAAGCCTTTCACTGGCCTTGCCTGGGATAGGAACCATCCGACCAGACTACGATTTCCCTCCAATTCGTGACCGATGATTGAAGTGCGCAACGTAATCGCCGACCCACGCGTTAATTCACCGAGAGCTTTCGTGCGACCGTAGAGGTCCTTGGCATCCGTGACATCCTCTTCCTTGTACATCCCTCGCGTACCAAGGAACACACAATCCGTGCTGACATGAACCAATCTCGCTCCTATCGCCTCTGATAACGCGGCCAATCGATGCGGCAAGATCGAATTGATCGGTATCGCCTGCAAAGGATCATCGGCCTCCGCAAGCTGTTTCACTAACCCGACGCAATTAACAACAACATCAGGACGCACTCGATTAAAGACACGAATTGTCGAGTCATGATTTTCCGCATCCCAGCCCGCGATGAGCCGGTCGGCCAGTTCAGGAGCAAAATACTTCGACGCAGCCGAACGTCGTACCGCTCCATAAACCGCCAGCGTTGGTTTGCTCGAGAGATACCGAAACATCGCGTTTCCGAGCATCCCCGTAATGCCCAAGACCAATATTTTCATTGCGTGTCATATCCTTTAACTTGGAAACGCTATTTTTTCCACCGCTCGCTTCGAAGCGACAGCACCCAACGACTGAAGTGTCTCCGAATACAAATCGATGTATTTTGAGATCAGATGGCTGCTCTCAAATTCCTTTCGAACCAAGGTGATGGCCGTCTCACCCATCTGCAGTCGCTTTTCCGGATGATCAATGAGCCAATCAACGCGTTCAGTCATTTGAGCAACATCTTTGAAGCGAGCCAGGAAACCCGTTTCGCCATCACGAACCAACTCTGGTATCCCACCTACAGCGAAGGCGACAGACGGAGTACCACAGGCAAACGCTTCCACGGTGGTTTGAGAAATAGTCTCGGCATGCGATGGAATTACAAAGATATCTGCGGCGGAATAAGCAGTCCGCATTTTCGATGGCGAATTCAAATAGCCCAGGCTAAAGATCCTCGCATTCTCCACCTGAGAAACAATCTCTCCACGCCCAAAAACCAGTCCAAACACGGACCGAGATTTCGAAACATTTCGCAGGACCTCCAGGTACTCTTGGATGCCCTTCTCATTCACTTCAACCGATTCGGCTGCGTACAAAAGACAAATCCCATCTTCGGGAAGCCCTAGGGACCTTCGAGCTAGGCTTTTATCCTCAGGGTAGAACGCCGAAGTATCGATTGGATTTCGAATCACAGACACAGGGCATTCCGCGAAGAGGGAACTTTTCTTCGCCATCGATGCCATCCAGTGACTCGGTGCAATAACAGATACGCGACGCCCTCGCAACGCGTCGTGCTTAATCGTAAGCTCTTGGTTAGACAGATCGCGCAGACCTGGCCTCGCAAGTATTGGGCAATCCCCACACGCTCGGGTAAATCCATCGCAATCTCCAGCGTGTGAACAACCACCAGTCATTGGGTTCATGTCATGCAGAGACCACACCAGTGGACGCTCTTGAGGCATCGAGGCGAAAAACGAAGGAAAGTCGATCAGTTTTCCGACCCAATGAAAATGAACGATGTCGCCATCAAAAATGGCATGGTCGAAAGGTGTCTTGATCGATTGACGTCCCCCTACAAATCCACCACCCCGTCGCCGACGCCCGCGACGATAATAATTGCGAAGCAAACGCAAATGAAATTTACGAAACCCCTCTTGAAATATCCGATTCGAGCGGGCTGCAATCGATGCATCCACGAGAGGCCATGGAGCAGCACACATCCCCGCGCCAGTCGCCAATTCAACTTCACTCGGCAACGCTTCGCGAGATGAATACCATAGTCGACTACCTACGTCCGCTTGGAGCAGTCCTTGATGAAGACGCCTCGCTGCGACCGCTGCTCCGCCCGATAGTAGTGTGTTTATATGATCAATGAACAACGTTCCCTCCGCTGAACCGTTTGCCGGGGCGGAGTCCCGGAAAAGGTCTCCATACCCCCAGAATCGTAGCAATTGAACGGCCTTCGCTCAAGGCGTCAAGCGGACATCGCAGGAGTTGGCTTGGACTTGGGAAATGGGGCCGAGGCTTGGAGAAAACGAACGAATTTCTCTCGATTTACAGCCTCAGAGAACTGCTGACTCGCATCCAAGGCCCCCTGAACCAACTCCATGCGTAATTGCGGCCCCCGAATCATCTGCTCGATGCTATCTGCGATGCGAACCTCGTTCGGCGTGTCGCAAACGAGCCCCCATCTCTCGTCCATCGCAAACCGAGAAAGAAAGCTGTCGGCAGGAGCATGGACCAAGATGGGCCTTCCCGACGCCAAATACTCTCCTAACTTGCCGGGTGCCGATGTGCGGATTAATTCCGGGTATCTCGTCTCAAAAGCTAAAGGCAGGAGCAAAATGTCTGCTTCACACTGAATCCGGCTCGCTTCCTGAAGTGTCACCATGGAATGAATCTGGACGGAAGCAGGAATACCCTTCGCAAAAAGCGATGCTTCCGACTGCGCTGTGAATAGATGTAGCGTCGCATCGATACCCCGTCCACGCAATAAATCGAGCCCTCGGGCGCAGTTTCTAACCGCATCCAACTGCGCTTCATAGATGGAACCTGTATAGACGATGGACCAACGCCGCAGCGGACTCTCTTCACGCGTGTTCACGGTGGCACGCAGCTTTTCATACAAATCCAGTTGCACAGGATTTCGAATGATTGTGACCGGCAATGCGACTCGCTCTGTAAGTTCGATTTTTGAGAGCTCGTTTGGAACAATTACACCTGCCGCCTTGCGCAACACCTCTGCCTCGATACCTTCCCCATTACGATGCATCCACTTCGTCGACCATGCTGGATTCGGTATTTTCCATTGGCTCCGATAATCATCAAAGTAATACAACACACACGGAACACCACTTTGCTCCGCAGCCACAATCGCGGCCGGCAAATCGACCAGATCCCCCCCAGTACAAGCAACTACTGAAGAACAACGATGCCGAACGATAGCTCGCTCAATCCCCTGAGCTCGATGCCAAACATGCAATCTAAAAACCGCGCCTTCGATGAATCTCAATTTTCGCGATTTACGAATTGCCCAAGGTGTCGCGACACGTTCATCAATCACACCAGGGATAGCATGAGGTCGCCAGAACCGATCGCTCGAAATCCGAACGAAATTTTGTATCCCCTCGAGCAACCTACTCAACACGATAGATTGCCCGTTCAAATCCGGACTAAATGTGTGCGAAACAATGGCGACAGGCCCCGTCAACATGCTGTAAACCATCTAGCGTCTACCTCCTCGGCCACAATCATTCGGGCATCCCACGCGCGTTACTAATGCGAACTAATGCGAGACCATGCAATTGCGTTTGTGGAAGTGTACAGGACCCACCAATGATATCGAAGGTCGGAAACTTATCGAAAAACACATCCAAAGTCTAGCCACCCCCCCGATGACCACTCTTTTCCTCAATCGCCTCGTTATCCAGAAATCACATCCTCACTCCCTAGGAATGCCTCCCCTCACTTGTACAGATATCGTCAGATCCACTAGATTGGTGCCCATGCAGCACGCGTCCGAGTCTCACCTTTTCCAACCTTGAAATCCAGCCATACTCGATGGTCGGTTCATGACAAAACACCGAATCTACTCGATGAGCGTCGCAAGCGTTTATTCTCACTATATTGCAAAAGCAGAAAAGAAAGGTCGCACTAAAGACGAGGTGGACGAGATCATCCGTTGGCTCACCGGATACAGCCAAGAGGAATTTGACGAACTACTCAAGAACAAAACTGACTTTGAAACCTTCTTTGCTGTCGCACCGCAAATGAACCCGGCACGAGTACTCATCACCGGCACGATTTGCGGTGTCAAGATTCAGGAAATCGAAGAGCCCTTAATGCGAGAAATCCGTTACCTGGATAAATTGATCGATGAACTCGCCAAAGGAAAATCGATGGAGAAAATCCTCCGACAAAGTTGATCCGTCGATACATAGCCTGACCCTCTCGTTCAGCAAAGTATCGACGTACTCGCTCTCAGAATCGTTGGTTCCAAAAATCAACAACACTCGATAAGACGATCAGATCATGCTGCCTTTTTCCGTAAACCAACAGCATGAAGTATGGCTTTGATGCGTCTCTCCATTTTTTTCAGCTTCTTTTCCCCCCTCAAATTGGTAGCTCCTTTGAACCGCCAATCCTTTCGCCATTTCCTGGCAGACGATTCGATCGAGGCAAATTTCATTTGCAACCCGGGATTAGAATCCACATTGAATGGATCTTCAACGGATACAAAAAGAGGGTGACGTCGCCGAATTGCTTCTCGCCACTCAGGACGAACAACTGTCCCATCGATTAATCGATCATACTCACAGCCTAACTCGTGGAAACGTGCGGTGTTGTATCTACTGATTGCCTCGTGATACTCAGCAACCAACGACACCAACACAGGTTCTTTTCTCAACGCAGTTCTGTCTTGGTCGTGATCAAATTGAAAAGGGGATTGAGGGTTAAAGCTACTAAAATGGAATAAGGATATCGGTCGATGGTCAATGCACGCTCGGCCTTGTTCGTCAAACGACAGAGGGAATTGAGGCAAGGTCCAATGACCAGTGTTCACCGTTGGGTCGCGCAAGACCAGGACGTTTTCAAAAAGCCCGGGCACAAGACTCAACCATTTTTGATCGACAAAAACTCCACCGCTAAAATCAACATAGCACTCGCGCCGCAACCGACGCATCCACCACGTAAGAAACTCCTGCGAAACCGAATCACGATGAATAGCGATGAATCCCGCATTGAACGTGCCAGCGGTCAAAAACGCATCTTCATCGGGTCGCCCCCCATCATCGGGATAAGGCTTGATCAAATGCGGGGTTAGCACGATCGAACTGGTTTCTAGCCGAGAAAAAACGACAGATAGAGGACTGAGAACCCGCATGTCCGCGTCCAAAAACACAATTTCATCGTAACCCAAGTCGCAAAGATGCTTCATTGCGAATGGCTTCAAGGCGCACGACAATTCGAAGGGTGTGTACTGAAAGACAAACCTTTTCCACTCTTCGATCCCCAACTCTGACGCGAGAAATGAGTTGTTCTTTAGCGACTCTGGAATCGAATCCTTCTTAGGTGCATCAGCAAAACAAATAAAAAAATCTGCTTCCGGATGATAGCGCTGCACCGATTCCGCAAGTGCAAACGCAAAGTGCGAATAGTTGCGAGTTGCAATCGTTACAAATGCACGATGCTTCATTTCGATTCCATCCTTCATCGTCCCAACTCAATCAACGAATTATGCTGCAACCCTTTTTGATTGGAGCGATGCTATAGACGGCGTATAAATGGCAAACCTAGTACCTGCAATCTGAGCACAAGCACTATGCTCCTGCCAAAACTCATTGACGGTCTGGGTTACACCTACACACTCTGTGTTACTAGGTTCCCAGGTATAATCGTGCCAAAGAATGCTTCCTCCAGGCTTGATGAAACTAAGCGCTTTTTGAGTATCCCTCTTCACGAATTCGTAGGTGTGGTCTGCGTCTACGAAAACCAAATCTGCCTTCCCGAGCAACTCCTGGTCGTCGAAGTCTACCGAATTGGCGTAACGTTGCTCGATCATCTGCTCATAACGAGTTCCACGGAATAAGTATCCAACGTCGAACCCCGATACTCCAACACCCAAACCATGAACATGCGTATCTCGTTTGGCTGGATCGAGATCGATGGTAATTATCTTACTTTGAACAGGCATATTCGACGCTAACGCAGTGGTAGAACCTCCCGTAAACGTTCCAAACTCCACAACAAGCTTCGGCTGTAAGGCTTTAGCAATGGCTCCCAAGGTTATCAATTCGTGCTCAGGCATGGCCAATTTATGCGTCCGAATCAAGCGCGTCAGCATGGTGACCTCGGCTTGATCACTCCCCTCGAAAATCTCGGATAAACTCAATGACGGAAGTAGGAATGGAATCTTGCTAGCTTTCGCGATCCTCCTATTCCCAACCGGGACCGGCGGATCGATACCCGGAATTCGCTTTGCAATCGACCGGTGCCACTTGTGGACAAATCTCTGAATACTCACGCAAATCCCTCTCTTGCTTTATGGGTTGCGACAAAAAATGCACCGATCACCCCGTCGACCAAACAACCCGTAGGATTTTTATAGACCACGGCCTCATTCGTTTACAATATCAATCACCACTCTTGCAAATGAACAGAGGTAATCATTGCATTGCTATTGGGAGAAATGCTGTCATACCATGGAATGCTTGCACGAGAAAGAAACGCCTCAGCCGCTGGAACAAGACTGGCATTCCACTGGCATTCCGCAGAACGATCGATCCTGTCTGGTATATCGATCAAACTGCTATCGTGCGGTAGACGGATCGACACACCCGAAAACTCTATCTCACTGATCGCAGAATCGTCCATCCATCGCAGCAATGTGCGGCAAGATCGGCAGTCCCTCTCGCTTCGCGAACTCTAATTCCACCTGCATGGTAAACGCTCCACGCACCGTTCCGTCCGGTAGCGTCACCATCCAATCCTCGAGCGCATTCAGCGGCAAACCTTGGGTGGAGTCATCGACGGGTTCGCCTGCAACCAGAGGAGTTTCGAGCGTTGCGCGAAATGTATCTTCTCCGAGATATTGCAATTCACCCCATACGTGCTCGATCGTTCCTTCTGTTGTCTTGACCTCATACTTCACCCAAGCTGCATTATTTTTGGCGTCACGCAACTCATACAAAATGGGTAATGTGCCGCGAGCTTTGGAGACAGCAGTTTTCCATTCGAGCGAATTTGGATCGATAAACGTTCCGCTCGAACCATTCGCTGCTTGCATTAAAAACAGACAAGCCTCCGATTGAATCCGTTCGCGTGGCACGTGCTCCAGCACCAGCTTTGAAAACTGGGGCAAGCCCTCCAGCAAGACCGAAATACGAGCTTTATCCCCAGACGACGATTCCAACACGCACCAGCCCATCGTTTGCGAAATCGAAATGCGCTGCACATTCTTCCAAGCCATAAACCCCTGCGTTCCGAACATCCCTCCGTAGTCAATTCCTTCGTCAGTGACTCGATGACGAGAGAAAAGATAATCCGCGATAAGCGGGACTCCGAGCAGTCCAAAGCCAACGAAAAGAGAAGTTGTCCAGATATTCGTGGTTGCATTCTTTCCAACGGTGTTGGAGATGATTGCGAGTCCAAAACCGAAAAGGATGGCCGCGGCACCTAGAATCGGAACCCACATTTGGTGGCGAAGTGTTCTAGATGCATCCTCCGTCCATCGTCGCCCGAGTCTGCGATGAATGACTCTCATCAAAAAATAGAAGAGAACCGAAAACAGAATCGGCTTGAGCAGTGGAATCCACCAAGGCTGGTTCATCGCGTACATTCTCATCAATAGTTTTGCAGGGCTCGGGACTATGCCAAGGAACAGTAGTACTCTCGAACCCTCGGAGCAAACAGATCCAAGTCCCTGTACGAGTATGCCGAATTCAACTTTCAGCCTGAGACACTTGTATTGATTATCCAGCCACCTGAGGGTATACGGGCGAGTCGTTCCACGACTAGCTTCTCCAGCGTCCCCGAGTCCACTACTGACCAAACAGTTCACGAAAACTCAATGGATTTGTCCGCAAGAGTCACAATGGACGATCGCGTGCCTGACCATGCATTCCTTCGGGTCTTGGTGCGAACTCTCCCTCCGGCGTATACTATCCGCTCGATCCACTCTCCCCTCAGCGAGTATTTTTGAAATTCAACCACTGTTTCGATGGAGCTTTTCGTGAGCCGTTTAGCCGATATTTTCCAAGGGTGCATGCCCGCGTTAATGACCCCGTGCAATTCCGTTGGTTCGCCTGATTTTGATGCGTTGGTGCGTAAAGGCAAAGAACTGATCGGGTTGGGCATGCGTGCGGTTGTTTACTGTGGCTCGATGGGGGATTGGCCTTTGCTCACCGATGCCCAACGCCAAGAAGGAGTTGCACGCCTGACCAGTGCTGGCGTACCCGTTGTCGTAGGCACAGGGGCTCAGAATCCAAAGATCGCAGCCGCACACGCGGCGCATGCTCAAAAGATCGGCGCAGCCGGCCTGATGGTGATTCCACGTGTGCTCTCACGCGGTACCTCGGTCTCCGCACAGCGCAGCCACTTCGCTGGTATCTTGAGCGCCGCCCCGAGTCTTCCAGCCGTCATTTACAACAGTCCGTACTACGGGTTTCAAACCAAAGCAGATCTGTTTTTCGATCTCCATCGTCAATTCCCAAATCTAGTCGGCTTCAAGGAGTTCGGAGGCGCGGAATCCCTCAGCTATGCGGCAGAGCACATTACCACTGGAAATCCAAACCTTGCTCTCATGGTCGGTGTGGACACCCAGGTCTTCCACGGATTTGTCCGCTGTGGAGCCGTCGGCGCAATCACCGGTGTCGGCAATGCTCTCCCCAGACAAGTCCTTCGCTTGATCGAGTTGTGTAAAAGCGCCGCAGCTGGTTGTGTCGAATCACGTCGATTGGCGTTGGAACTCGACTCCGCTCTTGCCGTTCTCTCCAAGTACGACGAAGGTCCAGACTTGGTTCTCTACTACAAGTACTTGATGGTGCTCGAAGGAGACTCAGAGTACGAAAGCCATTTCAACGAATCGGACTCACTTAGCTCAAGCCAGCGGGCGTTTATTCACAACCAATGGACTCAGTTCAAAGCATGGTGGAGTCAATGGCCAGGCGCGGGTGTCTAGCGTAACGCTGATCCGAATGAACGAGAAATGCAGTCCGTTATTCTCCACCAGCTCCGTCCTTGGACGCCCCCAAACCCGCGATCCATTCCCGGATTAACGCGTTCCCCGCTGCAAAGCTACGGTTGCGAGCGAGGTTTGGCATCCTCGCGCCGACATCTTCAGATTCAATCCGATACATCAGGATCGAATCATCGGGTTTACCGGGCACGACATCGTACTTTCGACCACCCGATCCTTTGCCTGCTGCAACAGGGGACTTCATCACTCCCCATTTCGCGGGATCCTGCTGAGATATACTCAAATCGAGCCCCGATGTTCGCGCAGACCCCGCTGGATTGTGGCAATGCGCACAGTTGACCTCAAGCCATGCTCTGGCTCGCTCGTCCAGCGTGCCTGTCGAAGGATCATCAAACTTTGGTAACGCAGGGTGTCGAGCTGGCTCAGGGGCCTCGATGAGGATTGCATGATCCGTCCATGCTACAAGCTGATTCCGCTCATCGTCTGCGTTGCATTTCCGATTCAAGTTTCGAACTGTTGGACCCAATGGCTCGTACTTGTTGTTCTGACTATGGCACGTCATGCATTGGTTGGCATTCGGAACCTCGTAACGGTTGGTTTGAACAACACCCATAGAGTCGATCCATCGTGCCTCTATCCGTCCACCACCAAGTCGCAACTCGGCGTCTGACTGATCCTCGTTCCATAGGTACGAGTAACCATACCAGCCAGATGCCTCACGGAACTCGATTCTCGTTTCCAAGTACCGTTCTCCCGGCGTGCTATCGTCGCGCGCATCAGGATAGGCAAACGTTTTTGCAATGACGGTACCCACCGGAAACTCCAGCGGTCCATGATCCGCCCAAACGATAGTTGCTCCCTCTGGCAAGCGGAACCAACGGTGCTTCACCGTATCGTCGGAATACAGTGGGGTGTTCAATTCGTAGGGAATGGTATTGCTGGCCCGTTTCCAAATTCCCTCCTCCTTCTCAAACAATTTCCATTGGGAAAGAAGCTCAGGTGCACGGCGGTACACCTCGACGGCATCGAGTCCTCCTGTGACCGCAATCACGTGCGACTTTAGCTGTACGGGTTCGATCGGAGGCGTCATACCATTGAACCCGTCCGTACTACGATCGATCTTATATTTTCCAGTCAGCATGTTGGTAGGCGAGAACTGGTCGATATGGACATTCGCAAAGGTAGTTTCTGCACCTTCGCGTATACTCCCCCGCAACTCGACGGGAAGCTGTCCATCCACGAGCTTTCTCTGGTCGACAATGCCGTCAAAGAAGATGTCCGGGAAAGGGATGCCAACGACCGGAGCGAGCATTTTCCCAATTTTCCCCGATGGTTTTCTGCCGCCACCGGCAATGCGATTGCCATGCACACGGAACGCTTCCGGATAAGGGTCATACTTTTTATCGTTCAGCTTGCGCTCGGTGATTAAATAGCTCACGATGACAATGTTGCTCGTTTGGTGATCGACGATATCGTTGTCAAAGATCTCGACGTGATCCGTGGACATCAACATCATCCCAGTCCCGGGAGGAACTTCACCTACGATCGCCCCCGGCTGTGCGAAGTTTTTATGATTATTCCTTTCCACACGATTTTTGAAGATACGAACATAGCCTCCATTGGTCAGGGTCAATCCAGGAAGATCGAATACAAGGATCCCCCCTGTGTTGTCAGTTGCGATGTTGTCATAAACATCTGCCCGCAAACTGTTTTCGATTTCGATTCCAGCAACGTTTCTTTCAGCCCGACATCCGCGAACGATAATGTCTTGCGATTGCCCGACATAGATCCCGGCATCTGAGGCACCGATCGCGACACAATCCTCAATCAAGACATTCGTGCACTCTACGGGGTAGAGCCCATAGGCACCATTGGTAGATTGTGGTCCTGCCGTCCACTCTGAACGAACTCGACGCAAGGTCACATCGCGAGCACCTAGGATCTTGATCGCATTCCCAGCGGTGTCTTCGACGGCGAGGTCCTCAATCGTGAACCCATTCCCTGTTCCTAAAATACCGCTCGCTCCTGCCGACTGATTCTTGAACGATAAAATCGTTTTCCCAGGACCAACTCCTCGGAGAGTCAAATTCGAACACGTGACGTTCAGTTCGGTATCGAAATGGTAAATCCCTTCTTCAAGCTGAATCACATCTCCTGGGGCCGCGAGGATAAGAGCGGATTGCAAACGATGTTGCGCATCATCACCTACTCCGATCTTTGAAATCGTTGGCTTCACCGTCCTTCGGTCGCCCTGATCGAGATCCCCCGGGTGTGGACAAACCTCCAGAGCCACCCCGGAGCCCACCAACGCCATCATCAATACAACCATGAAAAGCACGAGTTTCATCCTCAGGCAACGGCTCACTGGAGTTCTCACGCATGGAATAGAGGCACTTCGAAGTTGAAAACGCGATCCAATATCGCGATTTGAAACGACACGCAGCACAAGTGGTTTTGGGGAATGCCGTAATTTGTCAATGAACAGCGTCCCTTTCAACCAATCCTGCCCGTAGCATTATTATGGAGGATACTTTCCGTCGC
>VGZN01000014.1 GCA_016872635.1 Planctomycetota bacterium
GAGGGTTTTGGCCAAGTGTTTATCGCAGGCCTCCCGGAGCGGTGCGAACTCAGCGGCAGGGAGTTTGTCCGGTGTCAAATTCCTGGCACCTTCATCCATGAAGACCAATGGGCAGTAGTTAGCCACGAATTGGTCCCGAAAGAAGTCCTTGGGGGTACCGCTTTTTGCTGCAAATAGCCCCCAAAGCCGCCTCCCTGAAACCTCGGACCGATTGCATGCCAACCCTGTTACTGGTCGTTTAGGATGCTCCGGATTAGGTTTTTTAATATCGGCTGAAATGCCGATCCAGTCCCGCACGGCGGCCACCTCTCCGAATGGGATTCCGGTTTGAGCCATTCCCCATGGACCAGGATTCATGCCGAGGTAAAAGACGCGTTTCGTACCTGTCGCAAAGCGTTCGAGGTACGTTTGATAGGAGTTCCATGCGTATTCAAAGGGGTTGTAAATGCAGAATACGGGCTTGGAAAAGCGGATCTTCCGGAGGTCTTTGCACAATTCCTGAGCTGCCTGGCACATTGCTTTGGATGTCTTTGTCAAAGCTTTACCTCAAGCGGTTTATAAGCTGTGTGTTCCCAATGGAGTTCGCGATAAACCTTGGAATACCCCCAAAAGTTCCTTGTGAGAAACGATTTATCTGAGCGATCCCAGCGTTTTCGTGTCTTGATTCGAAGCAGTGGGTATCCTAGCATGCATCCGCGTATCTTGGCATGTGACCGCATTCGAGCACGTGCGCGTAGCTCACTTTTGCGTAGCTTACCTTTGCGTTGCCTGTTAATGCATGGATCCATTCCCCTGAGAAGTCGACATGATTTGGACGGTCATTCAAACCAGCTTGCGAAGGTTGAAAAACAATCGCTCGGAGCTTCTGTTGACCTTCGTGGTACCGATCCTCTTCTTCAGCATTTTTGCGATGATCTTTGGGGCGAGGGGGAGTTCAACTTCAGGGACTCCGAGAATCAAAGTGGCGTTGGCGAATGATTCTGATTCTTGGGTCGCTAAACGAGCCTCCGAGCTTCTTCTCGAGCAACATTCTCTCCAATTCGCGGATCAGAATCGGTCGGTGCCTCGTTCGAAGGCAGAGGACTGGGTTCGTCGGGGGATGGTTTCGGCTGCGATTGTCTTCGGGCCAGCCGCTTCCCCTGCTGCTGATACTGCATCCGAATCAGTCCAACATTCCGAGGCCGCACAGCATTCCGAGAAACTCCCAAGGATTGAAGTATTGTCCGATTCCTACGATCAAGTCGCTTCGCAGGTCATGATTGCGTTGGTGCAACGCGCGGTAATGACGGCTGCCGCCGAACGGAACCGCGATTTGGCGATCAAGCGGCAGCAGCAGGTGACGCTAGCATCAGCGACCGTGCCTGAGTCCATGTCTCCTTTTTCAAACACGCCAACCCCGCAAGAAGTCGCTGAGCCTCCTTCGATCCAATCGGTAGATATTTTAGGCAAGAAGAAAGCGAACCCGGTGATCGCCATGTACGCCGCGGGAATCGCGGTCATGTTTTTGCTTTTTAGCGCGACTACGGCGAGCGGTTCGCTCCTTGAGGAGCGTGAAAACTCTACCCTCGACCGTCTGCTTTGCAGTCGCTTGACCATGGATCAACTCCTGTTGGGAAAATGGGCTTTCTTGACGATCATAGGCATGCTGCAGATGACGTTGATGTTCAGTTGGGGAGCCTTGGTTTTCGGGATCGATTTAGCGAGGCATTGGGAGGGCTTTATCGCGATGACATTAGTTACTGCGGGAGCCGCGGCGAGTTTCGCCTTGTTCCTAGCATCGATGTGCAAGACGAGAACTCAGTTGGGATGGGTTTCAACCATTGTCATTCTGACGATGAGCGCGTTAGGGGGAAGTATGGTTCCTCGGTATCTGATGAGCGAGTCGATCCAGCGGGTAGGATTATTGACATTCAACGCTTGGGCGCTCGAAGGGTTCAACAAGATCTTTTGGCGTGAGTTGCATTTACGCGACATCGAACTCGAACTGGTCGTTCTGACGTTTTGTGCGTTTTGTTTTATCGTGACAGCGAGAATATTCGCTACCCGATGGGAAAGATCATGAGCTCCGCCGACGGAGAGAGTCTCGATCCCAGTCGATTGCTTCGTCACGATTACCATCGGCTTCGCAGGCAGTGTAATCGTATCGAGCGAATGCCTATTCAACGCTGCGGCGCAGATCGAGAGAGATTGAGTTCCGCGCTCGACGCAGCGGTGTCCCGATTTGAAGCGAGGGAGCAATCCAAGTACGTTATTGCGTACGATCCAGAGCTTCCGATTTCTCGTTACCGCGATGAAATCATCGACTTGATACAAAACCGACAAGTGGTCGTTGTCTGTGGCGAAACCGGCTCTGGTAAAAGCACACAGCTTCCCAAGCTCTGTCTGGAGGCAGGGCTTGGCCGCTATGGCTGGATCGGGCATACGCAGCCTCGCCGTCTCGCAGCCCGATCGATTGCCAACAGGTTGGCTGAGGAATTAGAAACTCCGCTAGGCCAAGTCGTCGGATACAAAGTGCGTTTCAACGATCAAACGCAAAGTACTACGCTGGTCAAGCTCATGACCGATGGAGTACTCCTGACGGAGATTCATCGCGATCCTGATTTGGAAGCCTACGATTGCATATTGATCGACGAAGCTCACGAGCGATCGATCAATATCGATTTATTGTTGGCATATCTCGCAAGGCTGCTTCGGCGACGACCCGAATTACGAATCGTGATTACCAGTGCGACCATTGATGCGGAGCGATTCTCACAGCATTTTCCAGACACTATTGGTCCAGCTCCGATCGTGATGGTCGAAGGGCGATCGTACCCTGTCGAGATACGGTATCGCGGTGCATCACGCGAACGTATTGCACGGCGTGAAGCGTTCGAAATGCAATCGATGCAATGTCCTTATATCGATGACTCTTCGATGGGCCGTTTCACGGAATGCTTCGACGAACTCTACTCGGAAGGTCGCGGTGACATTCTCGCGTTCTTTCCGACGGAACGGGACATTCGCGATGCTGCCAAGCAGCTCCGCGGGCATCTGACACGACGAGGACTCGCCAAGGAATATGATGTCCTGCCGTTGTATGCGCGATTGACCGAAGTAGAGCAACAACGAGTCTTTCAGCCGCACAGTCGTCCCCGTGTGGTGTTGGCGACCAATGTCGCGGAATCCTCGTTGACGGTTCCAGGTATCCGCTATGTGATCGACACCGGAACGGCTCGTATTTCGCGGTATGCGGCAAAGAGCCGGGTCCAGCGGTTGCCGATCGAGCCGATTTGCCAAGCCTCCGCGAATCAGCGATCGGGACGTTGTGGGCGACTCGGGCCGGGTATTGCGATTCGGATGTACGACGAATCAGACTTCACGGCTCGGCCGATGTTTGCTCAACCAGAGATTCGAAGATGCGATTTGGCAGCAACCATTTTGCACGCAAAGTCTCTGGGCATCGAAGAACTCGAGTCGCTACCTTGGCTCGATCCGCCTCGCCCCGAAACCGTCCGCGAAGGTCTTCAAACGCTTCATGAAATCGAGGCTATTGCGGAAGATGGCTCGCTGACAACTATCGGTCGAAAGCTGTCTCGACTACCGGTCTCACCTCGGATTGGCCGAATGCTTCTCGCTGCTCACAACAATGGATGCCTCCAAGAGGTACTTGTCATCGCAGCGGCGATCGAAACCCAAGATCCCAGGGTCCGGCCACCGGAGATGCAGCAAGCGGCCGATGCGGCGCATGCCAAGTTTCGGGATGCCGATAGCGATTTTCTGAGCTACATCAGGGTTTGGGACTTCTACCAAGGGCTCCGCGAGAAACTCGGCCGCTCGCGGCTTGAAAAAGCATGTCGCGATTCATTCCTCTCCTACCCACGCTTGAGGGAGTGGGGGGATGTGCACCGTCAATTGGTGGAGTATTGCCAAGGGGAAAAATGGCCGGTCGGCCATCGAAAAATCCAGCTTGAGGCAATCGAAGTTCCCGACCCAACGGGGAGACGAATCGATCGGAACGCGAACCCACAAGAGCGATTTTCCGATGGTTACGCTGCGATCCATCAAGCGATTCTTACGGGATTGCTTTCTGGTGTTGCAGTGCGAGACGATCAAGGGAAATACCGCGGCCCATCGAGTATGGAGTTGCAGGTATGGCCAGGGTCCGGTTTAAAGAATAGCAATGCGAAGTGGATCGTGTGCGGCGAGATCCTGGAAACCACTCAGCGATACGCGCGTACGATCGCCCGGATCGACCCGGCATGGATTGAGCGACTCGCATCTCATTGCATCCGATACTCCTACGAGAACCCCCATTTCAGCCGCAAACACGGTTCGGCGATGGTGATGCGCAAAGGTTCTTTGTTTGGTCTTCCAGTGGTTGCGAAACACGCGGTACCACTCGCACCCCTCGATCCTAGTTTGGCTCGAAATCTTCTTGTTGAACATGGGCTCGCCGAGAGGGAATTGGTGTCCCGAGCGCGATTCTGGCAGCACAATGAAAAGTTCCTCGATGATATCCAACGCATCGGTGACAAAACGCGTCGACGCGATTGCGTTGTCGACCCATACCAACTGATCGCTTTTTATCGCGAGCATATTCCAGAGCATGTGGTCGATCGGGCATCCTTAGAGCGTTGGGATAAAGAGTTGCTGGTCCAGGATCGTGGTCGCGACAGCGCATCGACGAGCCTGCCTCCACCGTACCTCAGCTGGGAACAGCTCCAGCTCTCTATCGATCGACAGCGTATCGAGGAAGAGTTTCCAGAGTCGCTAGATATTGGCAGCGTTAGCAAATTACCTTTGCAATACCGATTCGAGCCAGGGGATGATGCGGATGGGGTGACGATTCAAGTCCCTGAGGCTCTGGTGAACCAGTTACATAAAGAAAAGCTCGAGTGGTTGGTTCCTGGATTGCTCGAAGAAAAACTGATTGCACTTCTCAAATCCTTGCCAAAACGTTTGAGACGGCAAATCGTTCCTGTTCCAGATACCGTTCGAGCCATACTGCCCGATATGCTCGGTGCGGCTAAACGCGGCGAACCGTTTTGGAAAACCCTCTGCGACATCTGCACGAAAAGGCTCGGTGAGCCGGTTAAGGTGTCTGATTTTGATACAAGCTCATTGGCCCAGCATTTGGCCATGCGTGTCCAAACCGTCGATGACACAGGCAAGTCGTTGGCGAGCAGTCGCGATTTGACGGAGCTTCAAAAGCAAATTCAAATCGCCATACCCGCCACCCACCAAGCACCCACTCGGCCCGTATCCTATGTATGGACGCGAGATGCGATTGCCGCTTGGGATATCGATGAGTTGCCGGTTTCTGTGGTGGAGACAGTCAGCGGTATTCGTGTCGAACGGTATCCAACCATGCAGGTTCAAGCAACCAAAATTGGAACCGGTATTGTGGATCATCCGCACTTGGCAGAGCAAATGCTCCGCGAAGGATTGATCCATTGGTTTGCACGTTCGGAAAGGCGTGAAATCAAAAGCCAGATTCAGTTTTTACCCGGTTGGGAACAAGCTAGTCTGTGGTTGTCGGATCGATGGAATGGCGACAAGCTTTCGGATTGGATCGGTTTGTTGATGGCGAGGTTAGCCTTTGTCGAAGTCGATTGGTCTCGATCGTTACCCGACTTTACCATGTCGATTCGAACTCAACTCGAGATCGAGGCCTTGAGGGTCGATCGGGTGCGGCGGATAGCGCTTGCGGCTGCAGAAATAGGCCGTTGGTTGCCAAAGTTGGGTGAGAGCTATCAGCAGGTCCGGAAACTGAGAGAGGTTTCATGGTCGGGCGCGACGACCAATCTCGCGTGCGTGGCGAACCAACTCGATGCGCTCCTCGCTCCTCACCATGCGTGCCATACTTCGTGGGTTTACTTGCGTGAGTGGCCCAGGTATTTAAGCGCCATCGTGGCTAGGCTGGAGAAACTCAAGTCGATAGGGCCTGCGAAGGATCTCGAGGTAGACCGGCCGATTGAGGAAGCGTGGAAGGATTATCTGGGCCGAATATCCCGGCTGGAAAGTAGTCTCCCGTCGGCGAATTTGTCACCAGAGAATTTACGTTGCCGATGGCATCCTTCGGGCAAGCTACTCGAGTATCGATGGATGATCGAGGAGTACCGCGTTTCCGTGCACGCGCAGAAATTAGGAACGCGCATCAGTGTCTCCCCAAAGCGTATAGAAAAAGCTCGGGAACAACTCGACGAAGAGCCCACCTAGGGCTCGGGGGTACTAGTGAGCTGGCCGATGCGGTTCAAATTTCGTTCGAGCTGCTTGTTCAGCGACCCGAACGGCCTCGACCGAAGACTGATAAAGGAGTTTCTGCGCACGATTTTTCGGTTGTCCCTCGTCGGGTTCTAGTCGACGATAACGCCCGTCGCTCTGCAGTGACCACGCGTTTTGATTATCGCGGAAATAGGTGTCGAGGATCTCCATCAACTTGCGCTTGCATGGGGTGTCCTCGACCGGAGTCAAGAGCTCGATACGGCGATCGAGAGAACGTGGCATCCAGTCGGCGCTGCTGATGAACAGCGAGTCTTCTCCACCATGGTAGAAATACAGAATACGCGCATGCTCGAGGAAGCGATCCACAATACTGATGACGGAGATATTTTCGCTCAGTCCTGGGACGCTAGGTTTCAAGCAGCAAATCCCACGAACATTCAGTCGGACGATGACACCAGCCTTACTCGCGCGATACAAGGCTTCGATGATATCCGGATCGACCAGCGAGTTCATCTTGGCAGCGATGTATGCTTTTTGGCCTTGGAGCCGTCGTTGCGTTTCCCCTTCGATGAGCGAGATCAATTTCTTCCTCAGGCCGAGCGGTGCCGACTCTAATTTTTCGTAGGGTTGAGGCTGGCTATAGCCGGTGATGGCATTGAAGAACGCCGAAGCATCCTTGCCCAAAGACTCGTCGCAGGTCAGGTAGCTGATGTCGCTATACATTCTTGCGGTGGCTTCGTTGTAGTTACCGGTTCCAAAATGAACGTACCGAACGATCCCGGTCGCTTCTCTGCGGACCACAATGCAGATTTTGGCGTGCGTTTTCAGGCCTCGAACACCGTAAACGACTTGCACACCAGAGCGTTCAAGTTCTCTCGCCCATTCCATATTGCGAGCTTCATCGAACCTAGCTTTCAGTTCCACGACAACTGTGACGTACTTGCCTCTCTCAGCGGCCTTCTTCAAAGCGGCGACGATCGGGCTTTTCCTGCTCGTTCTATATAACGTTTGCTTGATCGCCAGCACATCCGGATCGACCGCAGCTTCCTCGATCAACCGAACGACGGGCTCGAAACTCTCGTACGGATGGCACATGAGAATGTCTTGTTCGGCGATCGTTTGGAACATCGATATGGTTGGATCGATTTGAGGCGAGCGCTGTGGCGGCCATACCGAATCCCGAAGCGCTGGAAACCCTTCGATCTCCGTCAGGATCATTAAGCTCGACAGATCGAGAGGACCGGGGATCTTGAAGACATCGCGATTGTCGAGTCCCAGTTTCTGCTTGAGGAAAGACAAAGTGACGTCGGATACGGAGTCCGAGATCTCCAGTCGAACAAAGTCCGCGGACCTTCGAGAACTGAGGACCTCCTCCATGCCCAGAATCAAATCCGAGGCACTGTCTTCTCGTACTGAGACGTCCGCGTTGCGCGTCACCCGGAACGCTATGCATTCGTCGATCCGTTTCCCAGGGTAGTACTGTTCGGCATGGTGGCTGATCACATCCTCGAGCAACGCATAGCTATATCCCTTCTCGCTGGGCAAAGTAATAAATCGCGAGATGGCTTTGCCTAAGGGGATAAATGCGAAACGATGCGGTGAATCGGAATCACCACTTGCCATACGCACACAGAGGTAAAAGCCGAGATTCGAGAGAAGGGGAAAGGGAGCATCGGGATCGAGATCCATCGGTGAAATCACCGGATAAACTTCGTCTTGAAAAAATCGTGATATCGCTTCCGCACGCGGCGCGTTGGCTTGGCTGGCCACTACACGCTCAAGTCCTTCTTCGACCAGTGTCCCTTCGATGGAGTTGAGAAAGCATTCGTATTGATCCCGTATGATGGTATTCACTCGATCGTAGATCGAGATCAACTGCTGCGTTACGGTCGCTCCACTCGGGTCGGGCGTTTCGATCCCCTGAGCTTGCTGCAACTGCAATCCGCCGACGCGGACCATGAAAAACTCATCGAGATTGCTTGCTGTGATCGCTAGAAACTTCATCCGTTCAAGTACCGGGACTTTGGCATAGCGAGCTTGGTCCAAGACGCGCTGATTGAACTCCAACCAACTGAGTTCACGATTGATAAAATGGCTTGGGTCAGTTGTCATGTTCAGGGCAAATCGTCACGAGCTATCGTTGCAGGAAGCCGACATTCTATCGCGAACAAGGCAACTTGCACGACCCGCTAGCCCTCGGGTTTTGCTGCTATTTCGGGCACGGTTCGAATTGCCCTCGCGAGGACTTAGAGGGATTTGCTACACCTTCTCTGAAGAAGCAGGACCGACACCACCCAGCTTTGTTGAGACGCAGTGCAGCCGATAGGTGTATGGGCCGACTGGTATTTCGGCCGACTGGTATTTCGGTACGGAGTTCATGGGCTTACCGTCTTCGAAAAGAAAGTTTGTATGAAATTCACCGGATTGATCCTAATCTGTGCCTCAAGTTGCCTTGCGCTCTTATTGCCTGCGATCGGCCTCGTGAAATTCCCAATCCTTCCTAGCCAAGCATCCGGGGGCACGCAAGCAACGAGTTCTACCCTAGGTGCATCAGGGGTACCCGGAGGATTGCCGGTATCCGCCCCGAACGGCACGGCCGATCCGAACTCGCTAGCTGGGATAGGCGCGCCGACCGGTGGGGGTGCAGGGGGAGGCGATGGGGCAGGAGCAAATCCATGGGGAATCCCGATCGGTTCAACCGATCCTTCAACGGAAACTTTAGGAGCGCTCGGCAAGCTTCCGTTTACCGATATCCATACCCAAAAATACGGTTTAGGAGCGTGGTTGCTGTTGGGGCCGATGATCTTGGTGGGGTTGGCCCTTTGGACATTTTCCCCACGACCATCCACCTCTCGGCGAAAGTGAACTCGATTCACGTCATTCTACCGACTCGAATCGTAGCCACTCCTAACCCATGGCTACGAGGCGCAGGGCTACGTATCGACTGAGCGACTGGAATTAGTGAAGAGGGATCCGCTGGTGCTGTTGCATGCTATGGCGGGCAAGTTCCAGGATACGCATGGCATCGAAGGTTTCTTCGAGATCGCTAACGTGGCAGACCAGCGAGGTAATAGCGCGGTGGAATTGGTTGAGCATTTGTTGCCCCATCGATAATTCAGTATCGAGGGACTCCTGGTGTCGTCCTGCATCGTCGAACCAGACCAGGGTTGATGGCAGATCGACAAAGGCCAATCCTTTCTCGCAGCATACTTGTACGGCAGCAGGTGGGCGGTAGGCGATGGCTTCGTGCCAGACCGATGGGATATACGCACCGCAGCTAATCTGCGCGAGGATCGCCTTGGGATCTTTTTCTGGTTCGCCAAAGCCGAGACTGAAGATTTGGTAGTCGGCGTTTTCTGGATTGGGGAGGCTCATATGTCGGATGGCTTGCAGCCATGTTGGAGACTCACCGACGATGTATTTGCACCAATCGATCAATTCAAGCAATTCGCGTTGCGAGCGAGCGTTGAGGGATTTGGGGATGCGTGGGTCTGGCAATTCGCTGGCGAGCCGGCGATGGCAGAACAGCAGTCGCGGTCGTCCCAGACGGGTTGCGATCAATTCCTTGAGTCGAAGAGTTGCAGGAGCGAATCGGCGTGAAAACTCGTTCATGAATGCCACGCCTGATTTGCTAATACGTTCTTGGATAGTGCTGGCAGCGGCAGGATCCAGATTGACTTCGGAGCCGCAGAAAATGGCTTTGCCGTAGTCGCAAGCGGCCCAAAGTGGCATCAGTTGGTACCAGTCATCCTCCAGTACCATCACGGCATCGAGGCCTGGTGACTCCATGATCGCGCGGTAGCTATCGTAGCGTTCGGCCTCTAGATCTCGTGCTGCAGATTCCGCGAGGACGGAGACGCTGCTATAAACGCCGACGACTTGGAAGCGATCTCTCATGGATCGGAGAGCGGGGAGATAGCGAGATTGCCAATCGCGGCCCAATCCAATAACGCCAATGCGCAACTTCATAGAATGCCGAGGACACGCGTCCGATCCCAGAAAAGTGATTCCCGAGTCCGAAATAGGGGACACGAGGGGAAACATGGCTTGGAGCGTAGAATCACGCTGACCTGAGAGCGCGGCGTCCGTCCGAAATTAGGAATCGAAAGAGAGGTCAGTAGTCAAACTACCGCTTGCGGCGTTTGCACTTGGCATTGCCTTGACGGACTTTGTACCGAGGGTTGCTCTTGCAGATTACGTAGATTCGTCCACGGCGACGCACCACCTGGCAATCAGGATGACGATACTTCAGTGCACCAATCGATGAAACGACTTTCATTATACCAAACTCCTACTACGGCAAACGCCTTGTTCCGCCGCAGCAAACAATCTACGTGGATCCTGCTAGGTACTTCAAAAAAAGGTTTTTGTCCCCTTGGAAGTGGGTAATATATCGGCCATCGCGTCGGAGGCAACAGCAAAAATGCAGGATTTCCCACAGGTAAACCTGGTCCGACGCTGGTTGGGTACCGCTTTCTAAGCGGATTGCCCAGAATTCCGGGCTTGTGCGTCCCCTCTGCTTGACTCTCGAGCGATTAAAATGGGGTGGCTTCTTGAGCTTTTCCTTCTAGTCCGCTACTGGATTACCCCCCATGCGTATCGCTTATTTTGACTGTTTTAGCGGGATCAGTGGCGACATGTGTTTGGCGGCACTGATCGATTCTGGGGCGAATTTGGAACGCGTTCAGCGCGCGGTGGAAAGTTTTCGGCTGGGGGTGTCGCTGTCCGTGAAAGCGACTCGCAAGCACGCATTTCGTGGGCTCTCCCTGCAGATTCAACATCCCGAGGAGCATGTACACCGCAATCTTGCTGATATCCACAACTTGATCGGCCGAGGTGACTTAACACCGGGTGCACGCGAGTTGGCGATGCGGGTCTTCGAAAGGATCGCTCGAGCAGAAGCAAAGGTTCACGGGACGACGATCGACCGAATCCACTTTCATGAAGTCGGCGCAATTGACTCCATCGTCGATATTGTCGGTATCTCGGTGGCTTGGGATGAGCTTCAAATTCAGCACGCCGTAGCATCCCCCGTACCTATTGGGACGGGACATACTCGCATCGCGCACGGTCTAGTAAGCATCCCTGCACCTGCCACTGCCGAACTGCTAGCCAATATCCCGATAGCGGCATGTTCGCTGCCGATGGAGATGACGACTCCGACGGGCGCGGCGGTGCTGCGCGAGTTGGTGTCGGACTACGGTCCGCTTCCCCGGATGCAGGTCGGAAGGATCGGTTATGGTGCAGGAACAAGGGATCTGGAAGATCGTCCAAATCTGCTCAGGATCCTTATCGGCGAATCGGTACCTTCAAGCAGTTCCAAAAAACCACACGGTCGTCATCAGGATCATCGTGTGGTTGAGGATGCTAACGCTGTCGTTGTTTTGGAAACGAACCTCGATGATATCTCTGGGGAGCAGATCGGATTCGCCATTGAAAAACTATGGGCTGCCGGTGCGCTCGATGTTTTCACAGTCCCCATCTACATGAAGAAAGGTCGACCTGGAACCTTGCTCTCGGTGATCGCCAAACCCGAGGACAAAGGAGCCATCGAGCAGGTCCTATTAACGCATACTGGGACGTTGGGGATACGCTTTCGTAAGCAATCCCGCACGATCCTTCCGAGAGCTCATGTCGATGTCGATACGCCCTGGGGGGTTATTCGCGGCAAGGTCGCTGAGTTGCCCAATGGGCAGATTGAGTTTTCTCCAGAATACGATGCCTGCCGCGATATCGCGCTCGAAGAAGGTTTGCGGCTGGTCGATGTCATGGAAGAAGTCCGAGAATGTTACTATACCGAGGAAGCAGCTAACGATAGGCTCGGCGATTTGGTAACTAACGAGATGTCTGAAATCGATAAAAATCAAAATGGCATTTCAAGTGGAATGAACCTCGAGGAGTCATCCGATTCGATAGCTGCGGACGCGATCGATGGCCGGCGCCATTGCGATGATCCGCAGGCCGTTCGTACCACCGACTCCGATGGTGATGTAGATGGTGATGTAGATGGTGATGTAGATGGTGATGTAGATGGTGATGTAGATGGTGATGTAGATGGTGATGGAGAGTCGTGGCAGGAAGAAGCAACCGAAAAGAATTTTTACCGCTGGGATAGCTCGCCTTGGCTAGAAGAAAATTGACAATGGCTAGATCGCATCGCGATAAATTTGCAGGTATTCCTCGCGGGTAGCAATTCGAGGATTGAATCCACCCGTCCATTGCTTGGTCGCCATTTCCGCCAACGCACTGAGTTTCGTCTCGACATCGACCAAACCCCATTGCTGATTCCAACCCGGAAGATCCACAAGACGAATGGACATACCTGCGAGTTGTAACCAGTTGGTGAAGCGTTCCGCCAAGACTACCGAACTTGGTCTGCGATCCTCGTGCGAAACCTCGGGCAGGAGGTGGACCAACTCGCGATACCGATGTTCAACCACACTTTGGTTAAACCGGACGACGAATGGCATCATCATCCCGACGGCTTGTCCATGAGGAACACCCAAGATTGCGGTTAACGGATTTGCCAGCGCGTGGGCTGCGCCTAGCATGGATGCTTCGATTGCCATGCCTGCGAACGCAGCCCCGAGCTGCATCTGAGTACGGCCGGCAAGGTCGCTAGGGTCCTCGACCACTCGCGGAAACCCACGGGACAACAGCGACCAGGCTTCCCTGGAAAAGCACTCGCTGACGGCGTTTCGTTTACTGGTAACGTAGGTCTCCAATGCGTGGGTCAAGGCATCGATTCCGGTCAACGCGGTGACGCGGGCGGGTTGGGTCAGGGTCAGTTTTGGATCCAATATTGCAACGCACGCCGCGGCTTTAGGATCGCCACGTGCCATTTTCACATGGGTTGCAGCATCGCTGATCAATGCGAACGATTGTGTCTCGCTTCCAGTCCCAGCTGTCGTAGGAACTGCTATCAAAGGAAGCATTGGGGCGGTTGCCTTCCCGACCCCCCAGTAGTCGGCCATGGAACCACCACAGGAATAAAGAAAGTTAATTCCTTTGGCACAGTCCATGCTTGAGCCTCCTCCGAGTCCTACGATGAGGTCCGGGCGGAGTTCTTTGGCTACCGCTACACCATCGGCCACATGGTCCGTAGTTGGATTCTCTGAAAGTCGGTGGAAACCCAACAAGTCAAGGCCTTGGCCGCGGATTGAATCGCAGCCTCGCTCATGAATCCCAGCAGCAACAACACCAGGATCACTCACCACGAGGACTCGTGTTCCACCATACTCTTTTGCTAGCACCCCCAAATTTTCGATCGCGTTTTCGCCAGCCACGATTCGTGTTCGCAATCGGTAATCGATAAGAGGCATGCTGGAAACCGTTCGATGAAAACTGGAGATTCTGAGGCTATGAATTGAAATGCTGGCGAGCTTATCGATGCATTCGAAATACTCCCTTAGCCAACAAGGCTGTAGTGTGCATTTTCGATAGATTGGTAGTGGTTTTTGCTCAACCCGTACAGTTTAACAAATCTGGTCGTTTCGGACGCAAACCCGAGCGAACGACGTTGGATTGGAATGAATTTTTACCAAACTTGTCTCCGATAGACGATGGTGCAGTGTGTTCATGGATGAACCGATTCACTTTCTTCTCATTAGAGGCAGGAAGCCCGGGCCATCGGCGGCATGAGCATTCCGCATCACCATTGGCCCCAAAAACGTTGAAGGCCGCTATACGCGAACGCGTCGCCGAATTTTGTTCAGGATAGGAGTTCCAGAACCATGAAAATCAGCCGACTTGCGCTATGTGCAACGATTGCCAGCGCTTGTGTCTCGGGAACGGCCTTCGGTCAAACCAACCGAACAGCACCCCGCTACGAGAAAGCTTCCTACTACAGCTATTACGATGAAGGATCTGCTGCGGCTCCTGCTGCTGCTGCTCCAACTCAAGCAGTAACCACTGCTTCTGCAAACTGCGATAAAGGATCTGCGCCGTGCGATCTAGGTAGCGGTTGCGACAGCAACGGCTGCGACTCGTTTGGTTGCGGTTCTTCCGGCCTCTTTGGCCTGGGATTAATCGGGACTGGCCGATCGCTGAACGATCCTTGGAAGCTTTGCAGCGAACCTGTTGCTGGCTTCAACATCGGCGGCTGGTCCGACTTGGGATATTTCTCCCGAGCAAACTTCTACAGTTTCAATAACTACGCTCCCAAAACAGTTCAATTGCAGCAGCAATGGTTCTATGCTGAGCGAGTTGCAAACGGAAGCGATGGATTCGGTTTGGGTGGACGCATAGACTACCTGTATGGTACCGACGCTCCAGACACACAAGCTTTCGGTGTTACTGTTCCTGACTTCGATAACCGTTGGTGGAACGGACCGAACAACCTCGGTTATGGTAGTGCAATGCCTCAATTGTACGGTGAAGCAGCCATAGGCGACTTGAGCGTCAAGGTTGGACGTTTCTTCACGATCGTTGGGAACGAAGTTGTTGCTGCTACCGGTAACTTCTTCTACAGCCGACAATTCACGTTCTACAACGCTGAGCCATTCACCCATACCGGTGCGTTGACCACGTACAAGGTAAGTGACGATACCCAACTATTCAACGGTTATGTTACCGGTTGGGACAGTGCATTCCGTGACAACGGTGATGCATACATGGGTGGTTTCAAGACCAAAGTCAACGATACATGGTCAATCGTTTATAGCACTGTTCTAGGCCGATTCGGCGAGAGCAAGGCTATTTACCCTAACGAGCGTGGTGGAATCCAAAGTGGTATTTTGATCGGTAACCTGACCTACATCGGACAAACCGACGTTCTGTACACCCAGAACAATACTGGCAATACCGTTCGTAACACGTTCGGTAACATCAACTACTTGATCTACAAGGTCAACGATCGTTGGTCCCTCGGACAACGCTTCGAGTGGTTCAATTTCAGTGGTTCGGCGTTCAACAACGTGAACAACGATAACAACTACAACTTCACCACCGGCGTTAACTACCGAGCTTCTTCGAACCTTCTGTTCCGTCCAGAAGTTCGCTGGGTTTGGGATAGAGACCGATACGGTTTCAACGAGGATAATGCCTCGAGCCAAGCTGCATTCGGTGGCGATGCTCTCTTCACGTTCTAGTTCCTAGAACGCCGAAGGATTGGTTCTCACGAAAAAGAAACACCCCGTCAGATCGACGGGGTGTTTTCGCTTTCATGGGCGACTCGAAGCCGACCAAAATCAATTGGAAGTGGCAGTGTGGGATGAGTTGCACCGCATCAGGTGGAGTGGAACGGTGCTTCCTGAGTTGGCTTAGAGGGAGAGCTACTGTGGTTTGCGAGGCGCCGCGAACTTAATCCGTTCTACCAAGCGTTCGATCTTGTCCCCTTGCCGTCGCCCTGTCACTGCGGTGATCGCGCCGATCACAAACTCATAGCGAAGGTTGTAATCGAGATCGATCTCGACTTCAGGGCCATCTTCTGGTTTGGGAGGGGCGTTGCCACCGGTGAGTTGCAGTATAAATTCCCGGAGTTTGCCGAAATCATTCCCGAACGATCGGCTATCGTCAACGACGATATCGACCAGTTCGCCATCGGTATTCGCTCGCAGCCGCAACTTGATCGGGATATCGGTCGTGTCGGCAGTACCTTGCCCCCCGCCGATGGGCATTTTGACGTTGAAATCCCCTTCCTGCGCCGAGATGCGGAATGTCATCACGAAGAAGATGAGGAGCAAGAAAATGACATCGATCATCGATGTCAGTTGCATCTCGACCTTTTCGCTGCTTCGGGATTTGAATTTCATCGCCATGGTGTTTAGCTCTTTACCTACTTCATTGAATTGCTGTTTGCTCGAATGCAATCCGGGCGATTGATTGGTGGAGCCCGATTAGACTACGGCCTTTCTTCTTGGGCTCGCAGCGCGAACTTTTCGAAACCGACCTCTTGGCATTTCTTGATCAGTTCCTGGACCAACCCGCCGGCCGTTCTTTGGTGAGCGCGGATGATGACATTCGCATCCTTGGCACCCAGACCTTTTGCCTTCAGAGCGTCCGCTTCGACTTGCAAAAGTGGGCGAAGGCTAGCGACAGTCGCCACGTCGGCACCCATGTAAACGCTGCCACTGAAATCGAGATTCAATACGACAGGATGCTCGAGTGGTGCTTCGGCTGGCTTCGCCAATTCGCTAGCGGGGAGTTTGATCTTCTCGTTTTGATCTTCCTGGGAAAAATTGATCAGCACCATGAAGAAGATGATCAATTGGAAAACCATGTCGATCATCGCCGTCATATCCCCTTCAGCGACTTTAGTATCGAAATTTTGTTTGATCGCCATGGCTCAATCGGCAGGTATTACCCGCGTACCCTCAGTGGTTGGATTACTTATTGAGAGCCTGGAACTTTTCGATCATTTCTTCAGACTGGGTGCCTGCAGACATGATCATGCGCTGAACACGGTTCCGGAGAATGTTATATATTGCGATCGCTGGGATCGCCAAGTAAAGACCAACCAAGGTCGTATAGAGAGCCTGTTCGATACCGGAAGCCAATTCATTTGGTTTTGGTGTTTGTGGGCTGCTGGCGATCGTGCCGAAGGATGCCACCATCCCTTGAACGGTCCCGAGCAGGCCGACCATTGGGGCGATGTTACCGATCAAGGCGATGTAGCTGAGCAGGTGCTCCACTCGCATGGTTTCGGAGTCTCCCGCGATCTGCATCGCTTCTAAGACAGCTTCTTTCCCTTTGGAGATTTTCTCGAGACCAGCAGATACCAGAACGCCTAGGAAGCTTTCGTCAGAGCGAACCAATTCGACCGCTGCTTCGGGATTGTTTTCGGCCAAACTGGTTTCAACGCCGGCAATCAAATCGTCGGGGATAAAGTTGTTCTTCTGCACGGCTAGGATCGCCCGTACCACCAATGCTACCAAGATGATCGACATGATCAAGAACGTGATGGCGTACATCGTTCCCAACGCGTTCCATGTCTTGACCAACATGTTTTCGCTGGCAGGTGTTGCAGCTGCTGCATCTTGAGCGAACGCCGGCCCGGTCATCGTAAGGGCGATTACCCCTATCGATAGAATCGGTCGTAGGTTTTCGAGCAAGGCGTGTTGCATTGAGCGACAGCGGGAAACCATAGCTACTCCAGAACTAGTGATGATAAGTGAGAGAATAAGGTCGTAAGCACTGGCTCAATCCTCCAGTGCCTGAACGGTTTGTGCGTTTGCCGTCTGTACAGTTCCAAATCGAATGAGGCGTATCGGAACTTGACGACGTTGTGGCTGCTCGGAATCGGAAACGAACGTACCCACCTCGGCCCATAGTTTAACCTACCGAGCACGCCGAGGGATGCAGGGCACGAAAAATGCGTTCAACTCTTTTCGAGTTGGGGATGTGATATTCCGGCTGGACGACTGTCTCCCCGAATCGTTCCGTTGCCCAGTACTCCCGTTGCCCCGACTGCTGATTGCCCGGATCAACGGATCGCCGTTACTTCTTGACCCATGGACTGGTCGGGTAAAGTTTGGCGAGCCGTTGTTTGGCATCGGCGCCTTTTCCTGCGTCTCCTGTTTTCGGCCAAAGTTGGGACAATCGGTAGAGCGCCTCAGCGTGCGAGTCGCTCTGCATTCCGTAGAGCAAGTCGGTTTTCAGATAAGAAAGCAATGCCTCATCGTTCCGTCCGGCAGCTTCAAACAAAGCACCGAGGGTATTGAAAAGTTCAGCGTACAATTCGGAGTCGGTGGAATCCCCTTCGTCCACCATTTTTTCGAGCTCGGAGATCGCTTGGTCCCCTTTCCCCTCCTGTGCATCGCAACGAATGACACCTATACGAGCTAGTTTCTGGTACTTGAGGGATAAAGGATCGGAAAGTTTCGCTTCGAGTACCGCATTGAATTTGGCTTTGGCCTCGGCATTTTGCTTTTGTGACATCAAGGCTCGTCCCTGGAGGAAGTTGCCTTTGGCTTTGAGCTCAGGAAAAGACGCATTAGCCAATCCGCCGTAATACTTAGTGGCTTGGTCGGCTGCTCCGGTGGCGAGGGCTAGGTCCCCCATGGCTTCTGCTGCATCGTAAAAGTGGTGGGACTGTGCATCATCTTTGACCCATGTGGTCAGCAATTTCAGTGCATTTGCTGGATCCCCTTTTCCTCGCAACGCCATCAGTCCCGCGAGATAGCCCCGGTAAAACTGGTACTCTATTTTCATGTCATCCGATTTCAGTGAACCGGCATCAATCTTTTTAAACTCTTCAACCGCTTGGTCGACTTGTCCCTGAGCGACCAAATCCTTGGTTCGCGAGAACGCTTGCGGTTCTCCATCAAAAAGGACACGCTGTACTTCGTTGGAGGGAAAGTTCTGGTTAGTTCCTCGGACCTCGATAACCACTTTGTCTCTAGTGCGTTCGACGATTTTTCCAGTTACAGCCGCGCCCTTGATTGGAAAGACTCGATCGCGATCTTGCGCAACCGCTTGTTCTGGCATAACGCTACATAGTGCGATGCCAACGAGTGCGGTTGCGAACGAAGCGAACCAAGCATTGGAGAGTGTGCGGATTAGGCTCGATCGATGAATAGCGATGCGATGGGTCATGTCGTTGTGAAAAAGGGTAGCCATTTGGGAGGAGCAATGCATTTTAAGGAACGAATCGGACCGTAATTTTGTGGGATCAAGTGAGGAGTGCAATGGGTGCCATGCGAGGCCGTGTCTCTGAGTCCAATTCTGGATTACAAGAGACGGGAATAGTCAGGTTCTCGCAAGCTTATTTCTTGTCGACTGAACTCGCCGGTTCATTCGCATCGGGCTTGGCTCCGCCTGCGGCAACAGGTGGGATGCCAGTAACCGGTTTTTTCGCCTTTTGCTGGATCTCACGCATGAGTTTATCAAACTCCTTGAACGTTTCCGGGCCACCGAGTTCGGGGAATCGGACAGCGGTTGTGTTGATATCGTTGATCGCAACATCATAAAGTTTTTGCTTTTCCGCCTCTTCCGATTGATTGTCGCCCAGCATGGATCGGCAGCGGGCAACATTCAATCTCGCGTCGAAGAACTCTTTTTGGAAATTGGGGTACTTGGAAGTGGTCTGTGCGATTTGGCCCCAACCCCAAATCAGTTTCTTCTTGTTGGGAAGTGGTTCTGCTCCTAACATCGCTTGTTTCAATTTCTCGCTATCCTTCGCCCCTGCCCATTGTTGGAGGTTTCGGGCGGCCTCGATTTGGATCGTGATGTTGTTCGCATTCTTTTTCAAGGCTTCGATAAAGAGTCCGTTTGCTTCTTCGTGTTTTTTGGCGCCTCGTTTCGCAAGCGCCAGCTTGAGTAGGATTTCCTCTGGTTTTCGCTTGATCTTTTCGAGATCCGCATCCGACATCCCTTTCAGTTTGGAAAACGCTTTTTCTGCCGACTCCATCAGCGAGGGAACCTTGGCTGACATCGAAGGAATCTTTTCGAGATTGCTGGCCAGCAGCAGCATTGCCGCCCCACCTGACTCGATCATGCCGGGATCGTTGCTGACGTTGATCAGTTGGTCGATCACGACTTTGAACGACGTCGCCAGTTTGGCTTGTTGCTCTACGTTTTTGTTCGCTTCGAGTTGACCTTGCAGTTCGGCGGCCAAGTTCTGCAGGCATCGTGTCAGCATCGTGTCGTCACCGGCTCGATCGCCGAGTTCTTTCATCTTCCCAATCGCGTTGGCGACTTGTTCCTCGGAAAGCTCTCCTCGTCCTTGGCCGGCGGATTGAACCATCGACTGCAATGTGAGTCGGTAGGTATCGAGCAACACGGCGGGTTCAAGGCTCTCCGCTAGTGATTCAGCTTGTTTGACCGCTCCCTTATTTGGGTCGTTGAGGGACGCAACCGCTTCATCCAAACGTCCGCCTTGAAGGTAAAGCGAGGTTAAATCGTTGGTGCCTTCCAGCGACCATGTTGCTATCTGTTCGGGTAACAGAGTGTTCCAGGCATCGGCGAGGAGTTTTTCACTGCGCTGACGAATTGCATCATCATCCGCAGTCGGTTGCGTACCCGCTTGGCGATGCGCATAAATATTCTGTCGGTACTGAGCCCAGAAGACACGCCCCAATAAAAAAGCCTTGTCCCCTCCCGGAGTCCCTTTCATTCTCAAGTAACGTTCGGCTTCGTCCCATTTCTTCTCGCGAAGGGCCAAGCTTACCAGGATATCGACCGCTTGATCACTTTCCGGAGTACCAGGAGCAGTATCGAGGAGGTATTTCGCGAGCTTTTCAAGCGTTGCAGTCAATGTCGCTTGTCTCTCGCTCGGGGCATGGTCGATCAGTTGGCCTAAGCTGCTCAAGGCTAATGAACTCGCCTTTTGAGCCGTCTCGGTTCCTTTATTGGTTCTCAGGATGACATCGGCGATCGCAAACGATTCCCAATAATCTTCAAGATGCCAGAGCAAGTAAGCTTGTAGGAACCGCGTTTGCAACAAATCATCGCGAGAGTCTTTTTCGTCGAACAGCGAGAGTGCAGTGTTATTCAGCGCGACGGCTTGGCGACGATCCCTCGCAGCTTCTTCACGGACGGTCTCGATTTGTTCTTCGATCGCAGCTTTCTCATCTCCGCTGGCACTTGTCAGTTGCCGTTCGAGGATTTTGATGGTCGCATCCCCTTCGTCCGCGCGATCCAACCTGCTCCGTGCAGCTTTCATCGCTTCTTCGAAGGTTTTCACCTCAGGTGGTTTACTGTCGTCGGGTGCCTTGGTTTCAATCCCTAGATCCTTGAGCAAGTCTCTGGCTTTGGCTTGAGTCGGCCCTGATTTTTTGGCGACCAGTTGCAAGGTCTCGCGGGCTTCACGGCGAATATTGCGGAATTTTCCCTCTTCCGCCTTTTGGTCTAAAGAGTTCATCCAAGCAATGCGAGCTTCGGCGATCGCCAACTGCAGGTCGAGCCACTCTGAACGATCCTTTTCGCGCAAATCTCCCATGCGCAGTTGCTCTTCGCCGCGTGCAACGGCAGCCTCATATTTCTTGGATGCTGGTGAACTGTCCAATCGCACAATCCCAGCAATGGCTTGAACACGCCAAGTTCTAAAAATCCCCGGCTCGTCATTTTCGGCAACGCGGTTGTAGGTTTCACGCGCCGCGTCGATCTGACCGAGGAGCCCTTGGATCTGCCCTCGATTGAGCAAGCTCAAGTACTTGGCGCCCGGCTGCTTGGAACTCTTCTCGGCAATCTGATCCAGTTTCTTACCCGCCTCCTCCAGATTCTGTGTCCACTCTGGGGATTTCGGTGGGTAGGTTTCCGCTAAATATCGCTTGGTGATCGCTTGCAAGATCTCCCCTTGTCGGTATTCCGTGCGGAGTTTTTCCCTCAGGGCGAGCTTCTCTGTCTCATTCGGTTTAACATTGGCACCTTGCATCGATTCGAGTACGGGGCGAAGCCATTCAACAGCACCACCAAAGGATTCATAAGCTTGCTGCAGAGCAACTCGCGCTTTTTCTCGCAGCTCGGTGCTTTTAGCCTGACCACCTTCTTTCCTGCTCTCGGTATCCGCTTCGGTTAGTAACTTGGTGCCCCGAGCTAGGTACATGTCCGCGAGCTTCAGCATCGTCTCGCCACGTCGAGGGTGCTGCGACGAGGCATTGAGAAAATCCTTGAAGCCTTGCTCGATCGCCGCCAGTCGCTCCTCGCCTTCCTTTGCCGTCCTAACATTGTCGAGAGACAGTTGGAGGATCAGGATACGTTCCAACCCCAGGTCGGCCTTCATCGACTCTGGGATTCGGCTCCGTTGCGCACCCAAATCCAAGTACTTAAGGGCTTGATCATAATGCCCTTCGTCCTTGAGCCGTTCCAAAAACTTTGCAGCGGGTTCCTCGGCCTGCGCAGGTGCGTTCCAAGACGCTGGCGAGCACAAAAGTCCGACGGCTATTGGGGTCAGTTTATAGATCGCAGGAAGAAAAAACCGTGTCCGATTCATAGCGGTGGGTACATTCGTCGCCGAGGAGTCTTGCGTCAATCATGCTATTCTTCAAGCTGTCGGCTCTTCAGCCGGCCTGACGCGTATAAAATGGGTGAGATGATCATACGGCATTTTAGAACCGAGTGAGCAGCCAAAGGCCCATTATAGCGGTCTCGATTCGTCTCCGTGTAGTCTCCACCCGCATTTCCGTCTCCCAACGTTTTGAGAGATGGGACTACCGATCGCTCGATTTTTTAGGTCGCCCCCCCAGTTTAACATCCCTACCATTTTACATCCCTACCATTTAACATCCCTACCGTGGCCCCTCACCTTTTGGCAGGTAACCGATCATGGCCCCAAGACGACGCGAACGCTGGTATTCCATCGAGGGACAACGACGCAACCACGAATCGGCAAAGCAATCGTCGCATGGCCCGAGGCGTTTAATCTCCCTCGTCATTCTGCTGGTATTGACTTTGATGATGATCCAGCAAGTGTCCGACCCTCGCCGAGTTGCAAAAGTCGCGGGGGCTGTCGGATTGCTTCCCAACGAGACCATAGCATCCCCGCTGACCCAATCGAGTACGGGATCGATTGCAAACGGTGTGGCGGACTCAGGTCGCCCATCGGCGAGTGGCCCACCAGAGATGCTTTCCATTTGGAAGTTGGCCAATGGGAAAAGCTCAAACCCCAACATCAAAGCGAATGAGAATAGCGGTGAGCTCGAAAACTCTGTCGAGCATTTTGGAGATGGTCCTACGGATGAGCAGTTGCAGGACCTATTCCTTTTTCATGGTGATCCAGCGATCCAACTTCAATCGGAAATCCTCGAGAGCCTTCTTGTGTCTTCCTCTTCAGGACTTTTGTTCCAGCTCTGCCGATCGGAATTTGGTGCAAGCGCAAAAGTAAAGAGTTCATCGACATCCAGTCTAGAAGCTGGAGCTGGCGATTCCAAAAGTCAACTCGATACCGTACATGGAGATGTCGGTGCGGAATGGTTCCAATCAGCACAATCCAAGCTGACTCGATGGATCGAACTCTCGGATTCAAAGTCGCTGGAACACGGCATCTTGGTGGAGCTCTCTCGAACTTTCGAGCGTTGGGGTGAACTTAGAGATGATTCCAACGGCTCGGGAGCCTCAGGCGATGGGGGAGCTTCGAGTATGGCAGCGCCGACAGCCGATTCGATGTCGCGTTTCCAGCGGGCCTTTCAACTCGCCTTGGATAGGCGGTTACTGTATACGTTTAGCGATAATACACCGTGGAAGTCGAATGAGCGTTGGCCACTTACACGAACGACGCAACGCGCGGTGGCGTTACACGAGGCGATCAAGGCTGGTTGGATCCTACCGGAAATGGTTCCTAGCACTTCGATTCCTCAGCTTGTTTCATTAACCGACGAGCTCCGAGGAAAAGGGGTACGGATCTCTGGCACCATCAAACTTGTTGATCGCGAGGCTGAAGTTGGGGTGTCAGGTGGGCAGGAGATAACCTACGGGGTTGTTTGGCTTCAACCGGATGATTTGAGTAACCAACCTGTGGTCGTCCATGTTCCAGACGCAATTCATAGTCCGCATACATTGATGGCCAAAGATACGCCGGTCACGGTAACCGGCCTTCTCACGAAACGACGCGCCTATGCGTCCGCTCGAGGTGGCGAAATCGCTCCGGTGATCGTCGCCGCAGATCTTCGTTCGCCGATGTTGGCCGGGACTCCCGCGCCGACCCTTTCTTCCCTGCAGCAGTCGATTGCGAAGGCTATCGCAAGTCCGACCTCTGGCTCGTGGCAACCACCGATCGACTACGAGGGGCCTAAACAACTTATCGTGGAAAAGCTCGGGAGTCGTCTCGATACGATTGTGGCGATGTCGCGATCGAGCGATGCAACGGATTTGTCGAGGGTGCGAGACTATGCAGTATCCGAAAACACGATTGGAATCCTCCTAGGTCTAGAGAGATTTCAAGAGGAAATTGAAATCCTTACCCAGCGAGGTCCCGTTTCTTTGCCCCCCATGGAGCCATCGGATCATCAGCCATCGCATCCGCAAAAACGACTCCGCCGGATCCAAGGAATTGTCCGGAGCGTAGTTCCTGTTCCAATAGAACAGCCCCCGTTTCCAGGACTTGAGTGGAAGCAGCTCTATGCGGTTACTGTACTGTCACCTCCAAGCCAATTCGATGCAGCAATGGCGGCAAATGATGTATCTGAAGGGAGTACGACGATTGCGATCACCAAAGAGGTTCCCAGTTACTGGCTCCAATCGAACGCTATCGGTCAGCCTTGCGAGTTGATCGGGCTGCTCCTCACGCCGGTCGTAGACTTGCCAGCGAATGCACCACATACAATGCTCTGCTCGGGACTTCGGTGGTGCGAATCCGAGTCTGTTGCCTTCCATGACTTCTCGGTCAAGGAATCTGGAAGCCTAGGTGGATCATCGGCGGTACAAGGGAATGGAAGGGACCAACGATTACCGCTGGGTTGGCAAATGCTGCTTCAGCGAGGCTGGGACCTGTCGTGGCTTGATCGACTCGAGTCGCTTCAAGGGCAATCGATGACGAGCAAAGAATCCAAAGCGTTTTATACGATGATCGCCGCTTCTCGAGTTCCTTCACAGGTCTCAAAGCCAACGGAAGTCTCTCCCAGTGGTTTGGAGGCACCGAATAAAGCGTTGGATGAAGTCTCCTCAGCGAATCCCTCGGAACAACTTGCTATGATGCCGTTGATTCGAAGGGCCGAAGGAACAAAAAAGCGGCGAGGGGTTCCTACTGAAGCTTTGCATTCCGTCGGACTGCGGACTCAAGCAACCGTACAAGTTCGACGGGTCCAACGCATCGAAGTCGACGACCCAAGGTGGCAGCCTATCCTGGGGAGTACGCACTATTTTCAAATCGACGGACTCGCTGATATCGGTCGCAACAAAATCGAGATCAATTATGGTGAGGGAAACGAACCTGTGGTGTTCCAACGCGAGTTTCCAATCACCTTGGTCGCAGCAACTGTTCCCTCATGGTTGCTCGTCGACTCGGGAGACGCCGATCCAAGCAGTTCGCAGTCGTGGTACCCACGGATGCGCACCGACGTTGAAGGATGGTTCTATCGGATGTGGAAGTACAAGACCACACAAGTCAGTATTGCAACCAATGACACCCAGTTTCAGCAAGGACCCATGGTTGTGGTCGACCGAATCGAGTTGGGCAAACCTCTTGATGCGACCAACTCGAATCCGCGGGCGACTACCAGTTGGTCGACGATTGTAACGACGCTGGCTGGATTTGCGATCATCGGCTGGATTGCGTGGAAGCTTCAGCGACATCAACTTTCCAAACGCCAGCATGAGGCTCACGCAAAATCAAGGCGATGAGTTCCGCGAGCAAGTTGATGGAGCATAGGATCGGCAAAAAGGGTTTTGTCGCTGGGTTCTTGATGGATAAGCTTGAATACGCACTTTGAATTTTTTGACACGCAATCGGAAGTTTCTATGAACGTTCGTGATGATCTTTTTGGTGCAACCGCTTCCGTGCGTCTGCCTGTACCTTGTTCGTCGATTGGCCTATATGTGCTGGTCATTGAATGGTTTTTTTTCGGGTTTGGTTTCGCATGGATGTCCCCTTCGTGGGGAGTGGTGGATCCGCCTATCGACTCGCCCCGTTACACCCCTTTAGTCCGAGTGATTCAAAAGATTGAGCCAGCGGTCGTTGCGCTATTTACACCCGTTGAAAACCAGATTTTTTCTGGTAGCGGTACTGTGATACATCCCGATGGATATGTTCTCACCAATAACCATGTGCTCCCGAAAACTGAGGGATTCGCGCTCATGCAGGGGGCTAAACCTTTGCAATTTCGCGTCGTTAGCCGAATGCCGGAGGCCGACATCGCGATCATTCGCTTAGTCAACCCGCCTACCAACCTAGCGACGGTACCTATCGGTCGAAGCCATGATTTGATGCATGGGGAGTCGGTGGTTGTCGCAGGCAACCCCGGGGGACGAGGGATCGTATTCACGGCGGGTATTGTCAGTGCCAACAATGTTCTCGAGGGTGGTCCTAATGCAATGATCATGAGCAATTACGTGAATGATCGACGCGATCGGCTGATCCAATTTGATGCAGCGAGTAACCGCGGCAATTCCGGAGGACCACTCGTCAACATGGAAGGCCGAGTGATCGGGGTCGTGGCAGCGGTGATCAATGGTGAGCAGAATGTGGGACTCGCGATCCCTATCGACCGTGTCCGCCAAACGATGGAAAGCATGTTGGAGTCAGAAATGGTCCATGATGCAACCCTGGGGTTGCGATTGGACCCGTTGGCTGAATCATCCATCGTGCGCGAGG